>JAGQPV010000012.1 GCA_020426545.1 Planctomycetaceae bacterium | reverse complement strand
CTGCTGGAAGGCGGGATCCTGCCGGGCTTTTTCGTACTCAGCCGTCAGCTGCTCGAGAGCCGGCATCAGCGTTTCGGGGACAAACCGGCGACCGAAGGGGCCGAAGCGACCGGTTGCATCGGGAACGTGGCTGCTCGCCGGACCGGAGCATGCGGCAGTGGGGGCGTCGGGCGTCGAACCAGTCATTATGTCACTCTTCCTGGCCGGTGAAACCGGCGGGGTAGTCCGCTTGTATTGGTCGGTCTGTGGTGGACGGCTGCCAGCCGGGGCAGACTCCGCCCGCCGGCTCCCGTGCAGCTTCACCGGAGCGGCAGACAGACCGTGTCGCCAGATTCTATGCCCCAGGTACTGCCGATTCCAGGGGGCCGGCGTCCCGCAGCCGATTCGAGCAGCCTGTCACAGGCTGGACAGCCGCCGCGCCGCCAGGTTCGCCCGCGGCAGAATGACGCAGCCGCCAGGCATCCTCCTCCCATCGGATGCTTCTGAAACACTGACTACGGAAATCGGGCATCCAACGGACAGCTCGCCGAAAAAATCGGAAAATACAGGGAATCTGGCTGGAAGAAACCTCGCCCCGCTGCGTTCTCCCCCGGGAAGAGGGACCGCCCGACTGCGCGGACCACTCTGCGGCGGTGCCTCACCCCGACGGCAACGGGCCTCCAAATGAGCCCGAAATCTCCCGGCTGCCGGATGCGAGGGCTGGCAGGACCGCTGGTGGTAGAATTTTCCGGCTTTTTCGGTTGCCGGTACTGACAGGAAACGGAAACCCTTATACTGAACACTGTGCAGATCCCCGGTCGCCAGCTGTCCCCGATGGCCGATTGCGCAGACGGGACAGCACATCCGCTCCGTCATGGAGACATCTGATGACGTTCTCGCGAATTCTGACAGTTTTCTGCCTCCTGCTGGTCCTTGCTGCCGCAGCAGGCCCTTCCGGTGCCGACGAACCTGTCATCGTGGCTGAACCGCCGGTGGCGGGCAACGCCCCTGCTGTGGTGGTGGAAGAACCGCCGGTGGTTGTCGTCCCGCCCGAGGTCGCACTGCAGCAGTTGATTGAGGCGGAAGAACGTCGGCGAATTGCGATTGAACTTGAGCGGCGAGCACGACTGTTCGATTTTTACGAGTACCGCCGTTCCGTCATTCGCGGTCGCGGTCCGGTGCTGCCGCTGGGTCAGCAGCCGACGGACCTTCCGCCCGGTGGCATTCCCGAGTCTGCACCTGACGGAAAGCAGCCCCCCGGATTACCGGCCGCCGCGGCAGACGCAGCCAGCCACCCGCCCGATCTGCCCGGTCCAGAGCAGTTCGCCACGGGAGCAAAGGACGAACCCGGCCATCCGGCCGATCTGCCATTGCCGGAAAACGGCCTGCAGCCCCCGGCAGAAGACACGCCGGTCGCGGGCACGCCAGCACCGGCCGGGACAGCGGAACAGACTGCTGTCGCTGCCAGTCCGGGCCAGCCTCTGCCGGCGAATGCGAATACAGCCCTCACAGCCACCACCCTGCCGAGCAGTCCAGTCGCGACCGACGGTCGCCTGCTGCGGGCCGATCCGGTGACTGTTCAGCCGGGCGGCGAGGTCACGGTCTGCGTGCGGCTGTTCGCCCCGGACGGTGTGGCCCGCATGAACCTCGACCTCGTCTGCGACCCTCGTGTAGCGGTGCCCACCGGAGTAGTGGTTCCGGGCAATATTCTGTCTGAAAATACGGTGTTCACGGCTCGACCGGGCGAAGCCGGCACCATTTCCATCAGCCTGCAGCAGACGGCCGGGCTGTCCCGCGACGGAATTCTGGCCTGGGTCCGTTTTCGGGCAGTGGGCCAGCCGGGGCAATCGGCTCCGGTGCAGGTTTCCGTGGGACGCGTGCAGAATGCGAAGTTCGACCCGCTGCCGCTCCAGCAGCAGCCGGGAGAGATTCAGATCGTCAGCCAGCGAATTCCCGGCGACAGCAACGGAGACGGCCGGGTGAACATTCTGGATGCCGCGGCCGCCCTGCGGATGAACCGTCCATCGGTGCCGCAGGACCGGACGCTCGACCTGAACCAGGACGGGAAGATTACCCCGGAGGACGCCCGGCTGATTCTCCGCCAGCGTCGGACTTCTTCCCGGTAACGGGCACTGGTAAGGGCCTCGGTCTGCCGGCCCTGGAACGCTGCGGGCAAACGCCAGCCGCCTGCTGACTGGAACCCCTCTCATGCTGAATCATCGAAGCGGGCTGCTGCTGCCTGTGCTGCTGTTGTTCCTGCTGCCCGCTCAGGTCGCCCAGGCCCGGGCGGTCACCGTGGCGATAACGACGACCGAAGCACCAAAGAACACTGAAGTCACGGTTCCAGTGCAGGTTCGCGACTGCGAAGGGCTCTCCGGACTGTCGTTCAATCTGCGGTATGACCCCGAGGTCCTGCAATTTGTCGAGTTGACCGCAGGGCCGCTGCTGCAACAGGGACTGCTGGAGCACCAGCTGGAAGAACCCGGCCTGCTGCAGGTTGACCTGCTGCCGGATCAGACCATCACCGGCGATGGCGAACTGCTGACGATTCGCTTCCGGGCTGCGGGTGCTGCGGGGGCCACCAGCGAGCTGGCGCTGGAACAGCTGCTCGCCGCCGATGACGCCACCCGCGAGATGCTGGTGACGGCGGAACAGGGCCAGATCACCGTGCGACCCGCCAATCCCGGCCTGCTGGATGTACTGATCGGCCTGCTCGTGCTGGGAGGAATCGTCTTTCTGGTCTGGCAGCTGATGCGACGGCGGACAGCCCGTTCTCCCCGGCCCCCGCTGGCCCCTGAACCCGCGCCCGCACCATCTGCCCGGACCGACGCCGAGCCGGCGGACTCCGTCTCGCGGGAGTGAACAGCCTCTGGCCCCGCCCCAACGGCTGAGGTTTGCGCACCGGTCGATCGTTCGCTCTCTCGACATCTGCGGCCCGGCTGGCTCACAATGCGTCCGCCCAGTTCGACCGTCCTCAGCCCGAGCGAGAACCTTTCGTATGAATCCTCCAGCCGCCGGTGCACCGGAATCCGAGAACCCAAACACGGCCCGCTCCGGCCGGAATGACGGAGACCTCTCCGGGCGGGTGGCCCTCGTCACCGGTGCGGGCACGGGAATTGGCCGGGCCACCGCGCTGGCTCTGGCCGAAGCCGGTGCGATGGTTGGCGTGCATTACTGCCGCAGCGAAGACGCGGCCGCCCGGACGCTGGCCACCATTCAGCAGCAGGGCGGCAGCGGTGTGCTGCTGCAGGGCGATCTGTCGATTGCCGCTGACTGCCGGCGCATTGTGGATGAACTGGCTGCGCAGGCGAAGCGGCTGGATATCCTGGTGAATAACGCGGGTTCGCCGATTCGCAAGGTGCGGCTCGAGGACTGCCCGCTGGAAGTGTGGCAGCAGTCGCTGGCCACCAATCTCACCGGTACATTTCTGGTCACGCAGCGGGCGATCCCTCTGCTGCGGGCCTGCGGCCGGGGAGCGATCGTCAACAACCTGTCGCTCTCGGTGCAGACGGGTGGTGCCGGTGGAGCCGGAGCCTACGCCGCTGCCAAAGGCGGGCTGCAGGTCATGACCCGCACGCTCGCCCGCGAACTGGCTCCCGAGGTGCGGGTGAACGCCATCATGCCGGGTGTGATTGAAACGCCCCACCACGATCAGTTCACCAGCCCCGAACGGATGGCCGAATACCGCACCGAAACCCCGCTGGGCCGCAACGGCCAGGCCGGGGAAGTTGCCGCGGTGATTCGCTTCCTCGTGAGCGACGCCGCCCGGTTCGTCAACGGGGCCCTGCTGGATATCAACGGAGGCCGCTTCCTGCGGTAGTCCCGCGGGGACGGCAGCCAGGGCCCGCACCGGCCCGGCAGACTTATTCCGGCAGACTTATTCCGGCAGATCAGCTTCCGGCAGTTTCGCCTCCGGCAGATCGGGAAAGCCTTCCCACAGCAGCCGGCCGTCCGGGTCTGTCACTTTGAGGTTTCTCCACCGGACGGGGCTGTTCCACGTCCCCAGACCAATACACCCGGCAGGATGGAGTTCCTTCCGGAACCCGAACATCAGCTCGTCATCCAGCCAGCAGGTAATCTGAGGGCCGCGAACCCGGACATGCACCCGGTACCACCGCCCGGTTTCATGCCGCAGTTTTTGAAGCGTCTCATCACGGCCCCACTCTCCTGCCTCCAGATACATCGCTTCAATCCACGCGCCTCCATAACAACCCAGTGTAAAACTATATAAGTCTCCCAGGCTTGTTGCCCGGAAGATATTTCTCGCCCCTTCGCTGCCATCTCCCACGGAGACCGTCAGTGTTTCCAGCGTCAGGTCGTAATCCGTCCAGCTGCGGTCGCCGAACAGAATGATTCCAAAGACAGCTTCCGACTGGACCAGCTCTTCGCCCTCCAGAAACCAGTTGCCTCCACGAATGGCCACAGGCTCGCGACTGAGTGGAGGAGGGGCACCTGCTGCCACTGCTGGTCCCGGTGCCGGGTTCGATCCGTCGTCAATCCTCCCGGTCTCGGCCTGCAGTGAAGCTGCCAGCCGAAAGCCGAGGCTGTGATGCCCATGAATTGGCGAGCGTCGACCGCGGCATGCACAACGACAGAAATCGGCAGAGCGCTGCCAGCCGCCGCCCCGATTCACACGGAACCGGGACTCCGACGCCGGTCCCTGCGGATCGATCAACTTCAGAGAGGCAGGCTGCCCGTGATCATATGAGACGTAAAAGTCGTAACACCATTCCCGGACGTTGCCGTGCATGTCATACAGGCTCCACGGGTTGGGCTGCTTCCTGCCGACTTCGTGGGCATACGCCAGACCAATATCCCCCGCGTTCAGATTAAACCAGGCATAATCACCCAGACTTCCCGCATCGTCGGCGAAGTGAAATCTTGTGTTCGAACCGGCGCGGCAGGCGTATTCCCACTCGGCTTCGGTGGGCAGCCGGTATTCTCCATTCTCCCCGTCGTTCAGCTCGTGGCAGAATGCCTGCGCATCCTCCCAGGTGATGAAGGTGGCCGGGTACTCATCCCCGGGAGAAACATTCAACTGCCCCTTCCAGGGTGCCGTACCCATCACCGCCTGCCACTGAGCCTGAGTGACTTCGTATCTGCCGAGATAATACGGCCGGGAGATTTGCACGGGGTGGCGGGGGTGTTCATCGCGTCCGGATTCCGCATCCGATGCCAGGCTGCCCATCAGAAATTCACCTGGCGGAATCAGCACCATTGTCAGCTTCACACCGCCCGGCAGTTCGATCTCCTTTTCGACCGGCACACCCAGGTGTTTCGCCCAGGCCAGCTGATGCTGCCTGGCCTGCTGTGCGTCGAACGGGGCGATGGCTGGCGGCGGAGCCCCAGCAGCGGCCGCAGCAACAGCGGCGGACTCGTCTTGATCGCCGATGGTGCTGAGTCCCGGCTGTTCGCGTTCCTGCCGCACGCCCTGGCGCGGCGACCGGTAGAGAGCCGGCAAGGTCAGCACGAGGCCCAGAACCGCGGCCGCGACTGCGGCAACCGCCCCCGCTCCTCGCCCGCGGGTCCGTGCTGATTTCGCTGTCTGTGCAGGGTGTGCGAGGGAATCTGCCGCCGATTGCTCCGGCTGCCCGGTACCGGGCAGGGCAATGTCTTCGCAGGCAGCATTGCCTTCGCGGGCCAGGCCGGCTGCATCAGCCTCCCTCAGCCAGCGGCCCAGGTCATCGGCAACCTGCTGCATCGAGGCGTACCGGGCCTCCAGCTGCCGGGCCATCATCCGGTGACAGATCGCTGCCAGCCGGGGATCCAGTTCCAGACGTCGCCGGGCCACGGGCTGGGGATCCTGCGTCATGATCTTCGCCACCACGGAAGCGAACGATCCCTCAAACGGCAGTTCTCCGCTCAGCATCTGGTACAGGATGACGCCCAGGCTGTAGACGTCGGTCTGCTCGCTGACCAGATTCTTCTCCGGCTCCAGCTGTTCCGGAGACATATAGACCGGCGTGCCCAGCAGCCGTCCATGCTGCGTGAGCACGCTTTCATCGCCCTCGTGCAGCAGCAGGGCCAGGCCGAAATCCATCACGAGCGGTTCCCCCTGCTCGTTCAGCATCACGTTGGCCGGCTTGAGGTCGCGATGAACCACTCCCCGGGAGTGGGCATGCTCCATGGCCAGCGCAATCCGGCGGACAATCTCTGCGGCCCGGCTGATGGCGATCGGCTGATGCTGGTGCAGATACTCCTTCAGAGACTGGCCCCTGATATAGGCCATGCTGATAAAATCGCGGCCCGAGATGTGGACGACATCGTAGACAGGGCAGATTCCCGCGTGCTGCAGCCTGGCGGCGGCTTTTGCTTCCTGCCGGAACCGTTTGAGCAGTTCCTCAGAAGGGTGCCCGTGGAAGAGCGGCACCTTCAGGGCCACTTCCCGGCCCAGCTCGAGGTCTCGGGCGAGGTAAACAGCCCCCATGGCCCCCTGACCCAGGTGCTTCAGGATCTCATATCGTCCCAGCTGGCCCGACAGAACCCCGCCGGCAGCGTCACGGGCTGAACCTGGTTCGAAGAAGTGGGTGCCGTCCTGCTCGACCGGCGCCGGCTGGTCCCCCTCAACAGTCGCCCCCTCCGGGCCGATGCTGAATTCCGCTGCCGTCGTCGTATTCAGCGGCAGGGTTTCCTCCAGTTCCGATGATTCCCGTCGGTGCTGCGGGGAAGTGCAGCTCTCCTCCTGTTCCAGCTCCAGCTCGACCAGCTGTGCCAGCCGGTCCGCCTGATCCGGAAATCGGGCGGTCAGCTCTTCGACTGAGACCGACTCGCCAAACTGCAGACGGACGACATACTCCGCCGCCAGCAGTTCCGCCATGGCTCCGGCAGCGGACCGGGGAAACAGAAACAGGTAATCCTCGGCCGTTCTGCGGGAGCCCAGCTGCCAGCAGTGCTCCATATCGATCTTCGCCAGTTCCACCAGAGCGACCTGATGCAAGAGCGAACCGTCGCCCGGAAGCGCAGCGACTGCGTGCTCCAGCTTTCCCGGCGTCCACGACTGATCGAATTCCAACAGCAGGTTTTCCAGCTGATTCTGCGCTTCACTCGTCAGACGATCGATTGCGCAGGAAATCTCCTCCACGGATCTGTCTTTCCCCATTTCGGCAGAAGTCCGTCCCGCTGCAATATTTCTATTTAGTCGTTCTGTCTCAGCTGCGTCTGCCGCACCTGAAAAGCGAATTTCGACACCACCGGAAGATGGAGCCGGGCCGCACCAGGCTGTCTGTCACTCTTCCGGCGGCCGCGGTTCCGGATCGTCCGCTGAATCGTCGTCCGACGGCCCGTCATCGGCTGACTCGTCTTCTGCTGACGGTTCGTCAGACGGTCGATCCGGAAACAGAGACCGATTCAGACGGCCTCGCATCATTTTCAGGGCCCGTCTGACTGTCCGCTGAGTAATGTTCAGACGGCCGGCGATTTCCTCCTGGGAATAGCCCTCCAGCCGCAGAGTCAGAATGTCCGAGTAGATTTCCGGTAATCCTTCCAGCAGCGATTCGATCTGATCGATAAAAGCGGCCGCTTCCAGCGGGCCGGGTTCCCGGTTCAGCTGCTCCGCCAGGTGGCTATCCGGCTCGCCCGGAATTTCCGCCCGCACATCCCGTCGTTCCGCTGTATGCTTTCGAGCCTCTGAGCGGGTTTTATTCAACGTAATCTGCACCAGCAGATTCCATAAATCGACCGAATCGTCGATTCGGAAATCTCCCCGGGCCGACCGCCTGAAGAAAGTACGGAAGACCGACTGAACGACATCTTCCCCATCGACCCGTCTGGCGAGCCGCTGATTGAGATGTTTCTCAGCCAGAGCAGCCAGACGACGGCCATAACGGGCAAACAGTTCCCGGGCAAGATTGTCATCACCCGAAGTGTAGTGCAGATCCTCAGACCCACCCGAACTCTCTGGTACCAATGTCTGTTCCATCAGCTGTGCCGGCCATCTGGTCGCCAGCTCAAGTATATCAGGCCACCAGGGAAAACATACCAGTCTCTGGCAGCAGGAAGCAGTGGCTCAAGACCAGCTACCAACCCCTGGTAAAATCACACACTAACCACAATATTCCCCCGGCTCCCCCTGGTGCATCCACCGCCTTCCCAGGAGTTCCCACCTTGAAAATGGATCATTTCGCGACTGGCGGAACACCAGCAGAGACACAGAATACCAGCAGGTATTTTTCGACCTGACCGGAAACCCTCAAGGGAAATGCGCGGGGAATCCCCATTCGCGGCGGGCCGCCCCACTACCAGATAACCAGAGGGGGCACATGAGCGGACATACCACCGCTCTGACCGGAAAGTTTCTGCAGAAATCGGCCTCCGACTGAATCTGTGGGGCAAATCCACAGTGCCTGCCCGGAAACCCCTGGCACCTGCTCCGTGACGCCCCGGGCCTGTCATGAGGATCTCCCACAGGCGGCTGAGGTGGCACGAGGTTTCCGGACCGTCCCTGAAAGGGCCATATCCCGGTGCGAGGCACGGTCCGGTGCACTGAATCAGTACGATGAAACAGTGCACAACGGGCCCGGCCTCGCCTGCCGGACAGCACCTGCCGCGGGCCGGTTCCCCGAAACCCGGGCCACACTCGAAGGGCGCCGCGGGCGAAACCCTGAGAGCTGTCAGTCGGGGCCGGCTGACGCCTCCTCCCGACATTTCGGACAGACACGGAGTTCGCGGGCAATTTCCTGCCCGCAGCCACCGTAATCGGGAGCCCGTTTCTGGCGTCTGGGACCGTCGTCACGTCGGGGACGGTCTCTGGCCCGGCGTCTGACGTACAGCATTTCCAGGTGCCGCCCGTTCTTCCGCCCCTTCCGCCGGAAGTACATCTTCTTGAGTTCGTATTCCGGATTTGCCCCGGGACGGGACGGATAACGGCGGGTGCGGGTGGAAATCGCAATCCGGGAGAGCGAAGTTCCCGGCGGAACCGTCGCTTCACAACGCTGACAGCGGAACATGCAGGAGAGCCACTGGAATAACCGCCGGTTGGCTCATGGCCGGCGGGGGCTGAACTTTCACCGGAATGCCCTCGGCAGAAACCGGGCACGGTGAAGTAAGGAGAACTCTGCGCGGACTGTCAGGCAACGGCCTGGCCCGGCGCAGACATCAATGGAGACAGAGGGAATTCGCAGGGGAACCCGGACGGAGCGGCGGTGGCCTCGGCCCGTGGGACCGGGCAACACAGCGGGGCAGTCGGCTCGACGTCATTCAGCGGAGCCGCTGGATACGCTGCCGGTTGGCTCATGGCCGGCAGGGGCAGGAGGAAATTGCGGGCCTCAGAATACACGTCCACGGACGATCGTCAACAGCACTTTCGGCAGGAAAGCCAATCCGTCGACCGTCCGGGTCTGCTGTCGGATGTGCGTTCGTCGGCTATACTGAATGGCTCAGCCGGCCGAAGAAAACTGCCCCCTGCAGACGCTCCCCCCGGCTGACAGACCGTGCTGCCAGATTCCGGCTGGAAGGAAAAGTGACCATGCCCGCATTCCCATCACACCGCAGGAATCCCGTTTCGCGTCAGCCTTCCAGCTGGCGTGCCGGAGCCTGCTGGACGGGGCTGGGTGGGGCCTTTGTCCTGCTGATCGCTGGTCTGCTGGCTGTCCCCTCGTCAAACCCGTTGCTCGTTCCCGCACGGCTGCACGCAGCGGAAGCCGCTGCTGCCGCCGACCAGGGCAGCGCCGCTCCGGCGGTGCACGAGTTGCCGGTCCATGTGCGGCGTCCGGTGGCTCTGGCTGTCTCGGGCGGGCTGGTCCATGTCGCCTGTCAGCGGTCGGGAATGATTTCGATTGTCGACCCCGCCGCGCAGCAGGTCCTGGCCGAAATCCCGGTGGGCCGCCGGCTGGGTGACCTGGTGGCCCTGGAGGACGAACGGCATCTGCTGGCGGTCGATGAAGCACGGCACGAGGTGATTCTGCTCCGCCGGATGGATGCTGCCGGCGGAAGCCCCGGCAATCCCTCGCTGCAGGTTGTGCAGCGTCTGAAAGTGGCTCACACGCCCGTGCAGATTGTCGTTCATCCCGATGGCCGCCGGGCCGCGGTGGCTTCCCTGTGGTCCCGCCGGGTGACACTGCTGGAGATCGCCCAGGCGGGCGAAGGCAGTCAGGCAGATTCGCCAGCGGCCCCCCAGGCCCTGCAGATCGCGATCAGCCGGGTGATCGACCTGCCGTTTGCTCCACGGATGATGGTGTATGCCGCCCGCCCCCCGGTGGAAGCAGTGCGGCCGCAGGCCGCTGGTGACCGGGCTGACGTTCGCCCAACGACCAGCGGGCGCTCCACAACCAGTGGAGCGGGATACGCCGCCGGCAGTTCGTCCGCGGGAAGTTATGCCCGCCGTGCTGCCAGCCCGGGTTCCACGACAGGCACCACCGGAAAGGCCACCACGCCGAATACTGTCTCCACGCTGCCGGCGGCTTCCCGCTGGCTGATTGTGGCCGATGCTTTCGGCGGGAATCTGGCGGTCATTCAGCCGGACCTGCAGCAGCTGGCCCATACACTCACCATCCATGCCAGCAGCATTCGCGGGCTGTGTGTCTCGCGCGACGGGCAGAACCTGCTGCTCTCGCACCAGATGCTCAATTCGCAGCAGTCCACCACCCACGATGGCGTGTTCTGGGGGAATGTGCTGTCGAACGTTCTGCGGACGATGTCGCTGGAACGCATTGTCTCCCGGCCGCATTCTCCCTCGGATGTGAACGACACCATGCCCCTGGGCCACCCCAGCAGCGGCACGGGCGATCCGGGCGAAATTCTGGTCACCGCTGCCGGGCAGACGGTGATTACGCTTTCCGGTGTGAAAGAAATCACCGTTCAGCCAAAGCCGATGGAACCCTTCATCCGCCGCCCGGCGGGAAAGCGGCCCACCGCGCTGGCCTGCTCGGCCGATGAGCAGCAGGTGTATGTCGCCAACACTCACGATGGCTCGCTCACCATTCTCGCCGCCCCGCAGATGAAGCCCGTCGCCACCGTATCGCTGGGTCCGCAGCCGGAGCCTGATGAAATCGTGCGGGGCGAACTGCTGTTCTACGACGCCCGGCTCTCGCTGGATGGCTGGTACAGCTGCCACAGCTGCCACACCGACGGGCACACCATTTCGCAGCAGAACGACAACTTCAGCGATGAGAGTTTCGGCACGGCCCGGCAGGTGCTGTCGCTGCTGGGTGCCCACGAAACCCGGCCCTGGGCCTGGAACGGGAAAGTCGATGAACTTACCGAGCAGGTTCGGAAATCCGTCGAGGTGACCATGCAGGGGTTCGAGCCGGATGCGGATGATGTGGACGACCTGGCAGCCTACCTGCAGACACTGGCACCACCCCCGGGACTGTCCGTCGCCCGCAGCACGGCCCGCGCCGCAGACATCGAACCCGGTCGGAAGCTGTTCGCCTCGCTGGGCTGTGTGAACTGCCACACCCCGCCACTGTATACCACCCGGGGTGCGTTTGATGTCGGCCTGCGGGACGAAGCCGGTAACCGCGAATTCAACCCGCCCTCACTGCGGGGAGTCAGCCAGCGGGACGGACTGCTGCATGATGGCCGGGCTGCCAGTCTGGCCGAAGTGGTGCAGCAGGTGCGGCACCAGCTGCCCCGCAAACTCACGCCCGCCGAAGAATCGCAGCTGCTGGCTTTCCTCGAAAGCCTTTAACCCGCACGCCCGTTATCAGTCACTCCCCGCCCCCGCCTTTGTCCGGTCAGGGGGCTGCCGTCCTGATCCCGCTGTGAGAGATCCAGGTGCCCATGGCCGGCTACCGGCTTACCCTGCCCACCATTCAGAACTGGAACTGTCACAGCTGCGCCGGCTGCTGCCGGCAGCACGCCATTGAGGTGACGGCCGAGGAACGGGAGCGCATCGCCGGGCAGAACTGGACCGCTGCCGACGGAGTCGATCCGTCCCGCCCGCTGTGGGTGGCCAGTGGTCCGCCGTGGGCCCGCACGTGGCGACTGGCCCATCAGCAGGATGGTGGATGCGTATTTCTCAATGAAGACGGCCTGTGCCGGATTCACGCGAAATTCGGCGAAGCCGCCAAGCCGCTGGCCTGCCGCATCTATCCCTACGCCTTCCACCCGGCGGGGAAGGAGGTCCGCGTCAGCCTGCGGTACAGCTGCCCCTCGGTGGTGGAAAACCGTGGGGATGCAGTGGACGAACAGCCGGGCGAGCTGAAACGCACCGCCAGGCTCGTCGTGCCGGACGATGTCTCTCACATCCCCCCGCCGCCTGTGGCCGGCCGGCAGCGCGTGGACTGGCCGGATTTCCTGCGGCTGGTGGATGCGCTGGAGGACACGCTGGCCGGCCCGGAAGGGACGATTATCCATCGGCTGCTGCAGGCCTGCTTCTGGCTGAAGCTGGCCGGAGGAGCAAAGTACGACGACATCCGCGGAGACCGAATCGACGAGCTGGCCGAACTGCTGCAGCAGGAGGCCGAGTATCAGTTTCCCGCGGACAGCCCGCTGGCCGACATCGCCGCACCGTCCCGCACGGGCCGGATTCAGTTTCGGCTGCTGGTCGCCCGCCACGCCCGGAAAGACACCGCCGCCGAGGCCAGCCCCGGCTGGCGACAGAAATGGTCGCTGCTGCGGGCCGCCCTGAAGTTTTCCGCGGGACGCGGCACCATGCCCGTGCTGCAGCCGGGCCTGGAACCTGTTCAGTTCGAGCAGCTGGAACCGGCCTTCGGTGGCCTGCCGCCCGGTGCGGAGGACCTGTTCACCAGGTACTTCCGGATCAAGGTGCAGGGCCTGCACTTCTGCGGGGCCGCTTTCTACAACATGCCCCTGGTCGAAGGGTTCTACAGCCTGGCAACCATGCTGCCGATTGTGCTGTACCTGGCCCGCTGGCTCGCGGCGGGAGAACAGCGGAACCAGCTGACGCTGCCCGATGTCCGCCGGGCCCTGGCCATGGCCGATCATCACTTCGGGTATCTGCCGGATTTCGGTCAGCGGGGGATGCGGCGGGCCGTGCGGCTGTTTGCCGCCAGCGACGACCTGACCCGGCTGATCGCATGGTACAGCCGGTAGACATGCGGTGGCGGATCCGTCGGAACACCGATTACGTCCCCTACGGCTGAATCACCGGGCCCCGGTAATTCACCCACCCGCAGAACGTCGATCTTGCCAGACTTCGGGCCGCTGTTATCATTCGCATGTTCTGTCGCCGCAACCGCATCTTCCAGGCAGCCGGCAGCTGACCGGAAGACGGCGAACACGCGGCCGGCAGCGTGAGCATTCCGCTTGGAAACCCGGCTTCCGTTCGATATCAGTCCGCAGCCCGACGAAACGACCTGCGGACCCACCTGCCTGCACGCGGTGTATCGCTATCATGGCGATCCGCTGGCGCTGGAGGACGTTCTGAGCCAGACGGGCCGGCTGGAGACGGGCGGCACATTAGCAGTCATGCTGGGCGATCATGCCCTCCGCCGGGGTTATCGGGCCACCATCTACACCTTCAATCTGGAAGTGTTCGACCCCACCTGGTTCGACAGTCGGGGGCACAGTCTGCCGGCCGACGAGCTGACCCGCCGGCTGCTGGCTCAGCGGGCGGTCAAGCATTCCCCCCGGCTGCGGTTCGCTTCCGATGCCTACGTGGAATTCCTGCGACTGGGTGGCCGCATCCGCATGCGGAACCTGGATGGCGGGCTGATCCGCCGCTATCTGAAAAAGTCGATTCCCGTCCTGGCCGGCCTCAGTGCCACCTGGCTGTATGCCGAACCACGGGAAGTTCAGCCCGACCCGGCCATCGACCGGTGGATTCCCGATGACATCAACGGGGAGCCGGCCGGGCATTTTGTCATTCTCTGCGGTTACGACGCGGAAAGCCGGCGGGTGGTCATTGCCGACCCGCTGGAAGCGAATCCGTTTTCCCAGCATGTGTACGCGGTCGATCTGGACCGGGTCGCCTGTGCGATCCTGCTGGGTATTGTCACGTTTGACGCGAATCTGCTGGTGATCGAACCGGCTCGCCAGCTTCCAGGAGACCCCGGTGCCCGCTCTGATCGTGACGAATAACCTTGAAGACTGGCCTTTCGAGGTTCCCGGTGCCGAGGTGGCCGATGCGCAGTCTTATCTAACCCAGCCGGAATACGCCCGACGGCGTAACGTTAAACTGTTTAACCTCTGCCGTTCCTATGCTTATCAGTCGACGGGTTATTACGTCTCGCTGCTGGCCGAAGCCCGCGGGCACAAGCCGCTGCCCAGCGTGATGACTCTGCAGGACATGGCCACCCCGTCGCTGGTGCAGCTGGCATCGGAAGAGCTGGAAGAAGCCATTCAGCACAGCTTTGCCCCGCTGCAGTCGAAGGAGTTTACACTCAGTGTGTACTTTGGCCGCAACCTGGCAAAACGGTACGAAGTCCTCAGCCGCAAGCTGTTTAACATTTTCGAATCGCCCCTGCTGCGGTTCCGCTTCGCCCGGGGTGAGGACGGGTGGGAGCTGAAGAAAGTCAAAACGATTTCCGCCAGCGACGTGCCGGAATCGCACCGGCCGTTCGTGCTGGAAGCAGCCACCAGGCATTTCGCGGGCCGGGCTGTCAGCCGCGGGAAGGAAGTGCGGTACAGCTACGACCTGGCCATTCTGCACGACCCGGAAGAGCACGAGAACGCCCCTTCCGACGAGAAGGCCCTGAAGAAATTCGTCAAAGCGGGCGAGTCGCTGGGGCTGTCGGTCGAGCTGATTACCCGTGACGAATACGGCCGGCTGTCGGAATTCGACGGGCTGTTTATCCGCCAGACCACGCAAGTGAACCATTACACCTACCGCTTCTCTCGCCGGGCAGCCCGCGAAGGGCTGGTGGTGATCGACGACCCGGTTTCCATCGCCCGCTGCACCAATAAAGTGTACCTGGCGGAACTACTGGAGCACCACGGCGTGCCCGCCCCGAAAACTCTGGTGGTCCACCGGGAGAACATCGACCGCGTGGAGGAGCTGATCGGCTGGCCGTGCGTGCTGAAGAAGCCCGACGGATCGTTCTCGCAGGGCGTGGTCAAAGTGCACAACGCCGAAGAACTGAAGACGCAGCTGACCGCGTTCTTTAAGGAATCCGAACTGGTGGTGGCGCAGGAATTCCTGCCGACCGACTTCGACTGGCGCATCGGCATTCTCAACCGCCGCCCGCTGTATGCCTGCAAATATCACATGGCCAAAGGCCACTGGCAGATCATTCAGCAGGAACGGACCGGCGCCGGCCGTTATGGCAAGTCGGAAACACTGCCCGTGGAGATGGCCCCCCGCCGGGCCGTGCAGGTCGCCCTGAAAGCCGCCAACCTGGTGGGCGATGGACTGTACGGCGTGGATATCAAGCAGTCCGGGGGGCAGTTCCACGTGATTGAAGTGAACGACAACCCGAATATCGACGCCGGGGTGGAAGACCAGATACTCAGGGACGACCTGTACCGGCGGATTATGGAAGTCTTCCTGGAACGGATCGACCTCCGCAAGGCGAGGAATTTCCGTCAGTGAAAGACACCCTGCCTGCCCGGCCACCGCTGCACCTGTTTGAAGGGTTTGGCGTCGAGCTGGAATACATGATTGCCTCCGCCGACCGCCTCGATGTGGCTCCCATCGCCGACCAGCTGCTGGCTGCTGCTGCTCTCGATGAAGCAGCAACAGGTGAACCGGCCGCTGCGGGTACAGCCGTCAGCGATGTGGAATTCGGCCCGGTGGCCTGGTCCAACGAGCTGGTGCTGCATGTGCTGGAGTTCAAAACCAATGGACCGGCTGCCAGCCTGCAGGGCCTGTCCGGTCTGTTCCACGAAAACATACAGCGGGCCAGCCGGCTGCTGAGCGAACTGGGCGGGCAGCTGCTGCCAACAGCCATGCATCCGTGGATGGATCCCGCCCGGGAAATGCAGCTGTGGCCGCACGACTACGGCCCGGTTTACGAAGCGTTTGACCGCATTTTCGACTGCCGGGGCCACGGGTGGGCCAACCTGCAAAGCGTTCATATCAACCTGCCGTTTGCCGGCAGTGAAACCGACAGCAGTGAGTTCGGGCGGCTGCACGCGGCGATTCGCCTGCTGCTGCCATTACTGCCTGGCCTGGCGGCGAGTTCCCCCATTCACGATGGCCAGCCCGCGGGCTTCCTCGACAGCCGGCTGGATGTGTACCGCCGGAATGCACGGGCCGTGCCTTCGGTTTCCGGCCGGGTGATTCCCGAACGGGCCTTTTCCCGCAGCCGCTACGATGAGCTGATCTTCCAGCCGATGTACACCGACATTGCCCCGCACGACCCGGCCGGCCTGCTGCAGGAGGAATTCCTCAATTCGCGGGGAGCCATCGCCCGGTTTGAACGCGGGGCGATTGAGATTCGCGTGCTGGATATTCAGGAATGCCCCGCAGCGGATGTCGCCATCTGCGCCGCCATTGTCGCCGTGCTGCGGCGACTGGTGGCCGAAGAATGGACACCGCTGAGCGAACAGCAGTCCGTCGAGATCGAACCGCTGGAACGGGTGCTGCTGGCCTCGATTCGCGACGCCGACCAGGCGATTGTGGAAGACGCCGGGGTCCTGGCCCAGTTCGGCCTGGCAGCCCGCAGGTGGACGGTGGGTGAAATCTGGCAGGCCCTGCTGGAACGCGAATGCCGGCAGGATTCCGATTTCGCCGCCACCTGGTTGCCGTCCCTTCAGCCGATTCTGGAACATGGCCCGCTGGCCCGCAGGATTCTTCGCCGCACCGGCCCCACGCCAGACCGCGCCCGACTGCGGGCCGTCTGGCGGGAACTGGGTGAGTGCCTGGTATCGAACGAGCCGTTCGTGGTGTAAGTGCCTGTCCGGAAAGTTGTCCTGTCGTAAAAGGAGAGAAGGCAGGAAGATAAATCCCAGGTCTGGTATCGGCGTGTGCCACTGCTGGCTGGTTCAGCCATGTCTTTACGTATGCAATAATGGACTGGTACAGCAAGCATTTGATTCGTCAGGCACAGCCTGACCTACGGGAGAGGACCACGCCTGTCGTACCTGCGGGGCGTGCCACCTTCTGGAATTCTCAGCGTTCCTCTGTGGCCTCTGCGGTGAAATCTCTTCCCTGTCATCGAGTGCCGGGTCTGTATAGCGCACGTTGAGAAGGGAAAGACTGCAGGACTGCAGCAGCTTCCGGCGCAGCTGGCCTCTGCCGTGCTGCAGCGTACATCATGTATTTCGCGGGCCTACAGGACTTCTTCCAGGTGGACGAGACGGCTTTGTTCCTGGCGTGATTTTGCTCCGGCGTGGATGATGGCCGTGACGGCCAGGATCTCCTCGTGCGGCACGGGTTCGACGCCGGTGAGTGCCATCTCGCGGAAGGTGGCCGCCATGCGGAACATCTCGTAATGGTGGCCGTACCAGAAGTCGCCCTCGATGGCGGGCGTGAATTCGTACTTCTTCTTCGTGAAGTGCACTTCCGTGTGGTTATACAGAAACTCGGCGGAAGGTCGCCCGTACCAGATACGGCCCGGCATCTGATCGGCGTAGGTTAAGAGGGCGTGGCAGTCGTTCTCGCGGGCATACAGGCTGACGGCTTCCACAGCCGGCCCCATCAGGGTGACCACCATCCAGGCGGGGTGCTGGCCATAGACCATCCAGCCATTGTCGGTATAGCCACCCTGCAGGCCGGCCACCACGTGTTCAATCGGGCCGAACTCGCCGGCATCCCGCAGTCGCAGGGCGGCTTCCGTGCCCCATTCGTGGCGGAACAGGCTGGACGACATCAGCGGGGCTTTGTGCTGCCGGGCGAATTCGAGAATCTTCCGCGTGCCGGCGGGCGTCTCGCCGATGGGTTTATCGCAGAAGGTGGGCAGCCCCCGGGTGAGGCCGGGTGCCACGAGGTCAAAATGGTCGTCGCCATAACCAGAGGCATCGCCCAGCCAGACGGCATCCACCTGATCGACCATTTCCTCGACCGACTTTGCCACCTGCACACCGGGGAAGGCGACAGTGAAGTCCTCGGCGGCCTGCTTGTCGGCATCGTAGTAATGCGTAATGCGGGTGTCGGGGAAGGGGAGCTGATCGAAGGTGTATTGCGGATTCCGCATGTAAGTCCGCATGAATTTCGCTGAAATGAACCGGGATCGACGAAGTTGCAGTAGGCGTCGAGATTGATCTCCGGATGAAAGTACTGGGCGAAGTGCCAGGTGTGGCCGTTCCGCTTCTGGGCTTTCCCGCGAATGGTGGCGGAGATGACCCCGACCCGCAGCGTTTTGCGGGGAGCGGTTCCGGTGGATTCGCCGGCCGGTTCCGCTGCGGGAGCCCCCGCCGTGGCGGAGACCGCGGAGAGGGCGGTTCCTCCGAAAGCAGCCGCGGTGGCAGTCAGCATCTGACGACGTGGGACAGCAGATTCCGCTGGCATGGCAACATCCTGTAATGCAAAGGAGGACAGGCGGCCGTTTACCAGGGCACTGCGGGGCTATTCCGCCTGCTGAGTCTGTTCAGGGCGCCGCTGCTGCCAGGGTGGCCGGGGCCCCAGCATCTGGTAGTATGTGCAGGCAATGCGGGCATTGTACAGTTTGCGGCGGCGTTCGGCCCGTCTGCCGATCAGTCTCTCGAAAGCGGGGTGGGTGGTCAGCACGAAGAAGCTCCAGGTTTCGTGCCGGGCGAAGACCTCCGCCAGATCCTCGTGCAGGGCTTCGGCTTCCTCGGGCGAGCTGGAACGTTCTCCGTACGGCGGGTTGGTGATCAGACAGCCGTATTTCCGCCGGCACTGCATGCTGCGGGCGTCGGCGACTTCCGTCTGAATCAGCGGGGACACACCAGCGGACGCTGCGTTTTCGCAGGTGGCACTGACGGCAGCGGGATCGATATCGGCGGCGAACAGTTCTCCCTGGGCGGCATCGCGGGTGTCGGGAGAAATCGCCAGGTCGCGGGCTTCCGTCCGGGCTTCTTCCCATGCGGTTGCGGGGAAACCTGGCCAGTCTTCCGCCGTGAAGGAACGGCCCAGGCCGGGTGCCCGGTTGAGGGCGATCAACGCGGCTTCAATGGGAATGGTGCCACTGCCGCAGCAGGGGTCGAACAGGGGCCGCTGCGGATTCCAGACACTCAGCTGCACCAGGCCCGCGGCGAGGGTTTCCTTCAGCGGAGACAGGGTGCTGCGAACGCGGTAGCCCCGTTTGTGCAGGCCGGCGCCGGTGGTATCGAGCGTGAGCGTGGCCTGGTCGTTCCGCAGGCTGATCTCGATGGGGACTTCCGGCCCGGTTTCCTCGAACCACTCGACGGGATACTTCTGCTTCAGCTGCTCGACAATGGCTTTTTTCACCATGGCCTGGCAGCTGGGCACGCTGTGCAGCTGCGAGCGGACCGACTTGCCCCGCACGGGGAAACAGGCATCCTCGGTGAGCCAGTCCGCCCAGTTGACGGACTGTGCTCCTTCAAACAGCTGGTCGAAGTCGCGGGCCACGTAATCGGCCACACGAATCAGCACGCGGTCGGCCGAGCGGAGCCACAGATTGGTGCGGCAGATGGCCCGTGCATCGCCCGTGAAATGCACGCGACCATCTTCGATGCGAGTGTCTTCGTACCCCAGCTGCTTCAGCTCGCGGGCGACGACGGCCTCCAGCCCGAAGGCAGCGGTGGCAATCAGCTGGAGGTTGTCCGTGTTCATCAGCGGGAAATCCATCAGTTGGGCGGCCGGCCGAAAACCTGCACCGCCAGGGCAGAAAGAATACGTGCAGGATAACGGATCAGTCGCGGGCCGGCTCGGTCACTGTGGAATGCACGACGTGGGCGTGCCGGGGTTCCGACAGTCGGAAGGTCAGCAGGCCACCCAGCGCCATCAGGGCGGAGATCGCCAGAAAGACCGGAACGAAGCCCAGCAGATCGACACACAGGCCCACCAGCGGCGAGAGCAGAAACGGCACCGCCATGCACAGTTTGAGGGTGCTGACGTACCGCGGGTGTTCGTGCGGTTCGGCCAGTTCGAGCACGTAGTTGGTTAAGGTGCGAAAGGTAACCGGCATGAAACCCAGTGGCAGAAAGGCCAGCCAGAACAGCGGATGACCGCCCGTCGGCCCGGTGGGACCAGCCAGCAGCAGGGCCACCGGCGGAGTAATGGCCGAACCGAAACAGGCCAGTCGGACAGCCAGACGGTTACCGGACCGATCGGCAATGGCCCCGGTGAGCAGGCTGAGAACGCCCACGCTGGCATTCTGTGCCACGACCCAGTGCATCAGCTGGGCACGGCCAATCTGCCCGCTGCCACGGCCGAGGGCCTGGTAATGCGGAAACAGCAGCTGGCCGGTGACGAACAGCATGGAGACAATCGCCAGTCGCCGGAAATCGCGATCGTTCCGGACGAGCCGCCAGGCATCCGGCAGCAGATCCCGGTGGAGGCTTTTCGTCCGGGGCACTCCGCTGTCGGCCGGCTCTCTCACGAACAGAATACACAGGCCCGCGATCACAAATCCGCAGCCGCAGAACAGAAAAATCGGCACGAAGCCGCCATCGGGACGGTCGAGCCACAGGCCCAGCAGGTACCAGGCACAGGTGATGGAAACGACCGAACCGACAACACCCGCCAGGCCCATCAGCCGGCCGCGGCGGTGTGGCCGAATCAGCCGGCCCTGCACGGTGCTGAAAGCCAGCTGGTTCATCCCCGTGGTGCAGAAAAACAGAAAGTACAGCAGCAGAAAGGCGGCTGGCAGCCACCACTCGCCCGCACTGCCCGGCCAGGCCAGCAGGCCGCTGAGCAGCAGAAACGGAAAGCCCATGGAAACCGAAGTGAGCAGCAGACTGCGGGATTTGACCGGCTGCCTGCGGAGGGTATCGGCAAACAGCAGGGGCGGGCCACTTTGCCCGATGCGATTGAATACGGGCAGCAGGCCGCGAATCCAGCCGGCCCCGGCGATGCTGTCCAGGAAAGCGGGCATGATGACGCTTTCCGTTTTGAACACCCACGCCGTGCGGAGCACGATGTGATGCAGGCATAACATCAGCAGGTTGCGGGGTTCTTCCCGCAGAATGACCTCGTCGGGGAGGAGGTTTCCGGGCAGGACATGCTGGCCGGAATCCGCCGGTGCTGGCCGGCCCGCGGCTGGCGAAACCGCGAGGCTGCCGGTTGCCGACGAGCCGGTTGCCGACAGATCAGCCTGAGACGCAGGGGCTGCTGCGGGCGGAGTGGCAGACCGGTCCTCGGATGATTCCATGCAGTCAGGCCGAAACGGCAGCCTGGCCGGGCTCTGTCAGCCCGGCAGCTGCCACCTTCGCTGGTAAGACGGGCGGGAGAAGAAATCGGACGGCAGGAGGGAACCCGTTACTGGTGAAAGGGCGGGATTTCGGCGACGTTTGTCCCGTCGATCATGCCCTGCACATGGGCGGCCGTGTGTTCGACAATCGCGTCGATCATCGCCTGGCCGGCTTCGGCGGTGGCTTCCAGCGGTTCGCGGTCGTCCTGATCGTTCATGGCATCGTGCCGCACGTTTTCAGGAAAGGCCGCCAGCGCGAAGGCGGTTTCAAATTCCTGAGCATGGCCGGGCCACCGTTTGGTTTTCAGGTTGGCTTTGGCGACTTCCTCGGGAAGAAAATCCCAGTAGGGCCGGAACTGCAGGTTGATTTCCAGCCGCTGCTGAAACTGTCCCCAGATTCCCTCACAGGGAGCCACGTTTCCGCCATGCCCGTTGAGCACCAGGATGTTGGTGAACCCGGCATGGTGCATGCTGCGGATCGTGTCGAACAGCACGCCCAGCCAGCTGCCCGGCATCGACGAGAGCGTGCCGATGTGCCGCATGTGGTGCTCGCTGATGCCGATGTTCATTGACGGAGTGACGATGACCGAGGGGGCCAGCCGTTCCGCCACCCGGGTGGCGATGTGCATCACACTCCGCCAGTCGTGCTCCATCGCCAGGTGTTCCAGGTGCTGCTCTGTCGCAGCGACCGGAATGATACAGACCTTCAGTTCGCCCGCCTGCATCCGTTCGCGGAATTCGCGGCGGGTATGACGGTGCAGCAGCACCCGGTCTTCGGCTGATTGACTCATCTGGTTTCTCCACTGGGGCAGCCGTGCGGGGAAATCGGGCATCTCC
>JAGQPV010000129.1 GCA_020426545.1 Planctomycetaceae bacterium | reverse complement strand
GATCTGTCCGGCCAGCCGGGTGGAGATTGTGCTGGGCAAATTCTTCACGGTGATGCTGTTCAGCATCTCCACCGCTGTGCTGAACCTGTTCAGCATGGGCTTTACGGGGCGCTACCTGGCGACGATGGGCGGGAATGGCACCCTGTCGCGGATCGGGAACATTTCGCCGCCCTCGCTGTCGGCCATGGTGTGGGTGGTCGTGCTGCTGGTTCCGCTGGCGGCGCTGTTCAGTGCCCTGTGTCTGTCGCTGGCGACCTTTGCCCGCAGCAGCAAGGAGGGGCAGTACTACCTGACGCCGCTGCTGATGGTCACCCTGGGGCTGACGGTCTTCTGCCTGTCGCCCGGTGTGGAAATCAGTGCGTTTTACAGCCTGATGCCCGTGGTGGGCGTGGCCCTGCTGCTGAAGAAAATTCTGGCGACCTCGGGCGGAACGGAAGCGCTGATTTACACGGTGCCTGTCCTGGTGACGAGTATTGGTTACAGCCTGCTGGCCCTGTGGTGGGCGATCGAGCAGTTTCGCCGCGAGGATGTGCTGTTTCGCGAGGCAGAACAGTTTGACCTGCGGCTGTGGCTGCGGCATCTGCTGCGGGACAAGGAAGCGACGCCCAGTTTCGCCGAGGCCGGCTTCTGCTTCGTGCTGATCATGCTGCTGCAGTTCGGTGCCATGCGGTTCATGGGTGATGCCCTGCGAACGGCGGGCGAAGGCGCGGCAACGGCCCAGTCGATGGAGATGGTGCGGCTGCTGATCATTCAGCAGATTGCTCTGGTCGCCAGTCCGGCGCTGTTCATGGCCATCATGCTGACAACCAGCGTTCGGAAAACGTTGCGACTGCAGTTCCCCGGCTGGCAGATGCTGGCCGTGGCGGTCGCCCTGCCGCTGGCATTGAATCCGCTGGCGGTCGAACTGGTTTCCAGCCTGAAATGGTTCTTTCCTCCCCTGCCCGAAGGGGCGGCCCGGGCCATGGCCGCCATGTCGAGCGACGACCTGCCGCTGTGGCTGGTGCTGCTGGCCTTTTCCGTGGCCCCGGCGGTGTGTGAGGAAATCACCTTCCGGGGATTCCTGCTCAGCGGGTTTGGTGAATCGAAACGGATGTGGCTGGCGATTGTGCTGTCCAGCGTGGCATTCGGCGTGATTCACATGATTCCGCAGCAGGTGTTCAACGCGACCTTACTGGGGCTGGTACTGGGGCTGCTGGCGATTCGCAGCGGCAGTCTGCTGCCCTGTATCGTATTCCACCTGATCTTCAACGGGCTGGAAGTCCTCAAGGGCCGCTTCGCGGTCGAGTTGACTGAGAAGCTGGACCTCACCTGGATTCTGACTGCCACACCCGAGGGGCTGCATTACACCTGGCAGGCCCTGGTGCTGGCTGCGGTGGCATCCATTGCCCTGCTGGTCTGGCTGGTCAATCACGGGAAGTCCCTGCAGGAGCCGGACCCGTCGGAGCCGGCATTTCTGGGTAACCCGGCCTCCCCGAATGCCATCGTCCAGAGCTGAGCCTGTGCCGGGCATCTTCTCCTCAATCCCTCCCTGGCAGGGAGGGATTGAGGGAGGGTCTCAGCGTTCAACGTCCCGCGACGCTAAAACAACGATGAGCTACACGCACCTTCTGAATCAAGGAGGCCGCGGCGTGCGCAGCCCGGCCGATTTTGGCCTTGATTTCGTCGAATCCCACATGCACGATATCCAGAATCACCCCGAATAAACATTCGTTCGGCAGCAAAGGCAATGCTCTTCGACGACCCGAAAATCTACACCGCCGCGCGTGATGCCAAACTGGGCATTACTTCGTTGTCACCAACCCTTGATCAACTTCGCGTCTCAATCAGCGAGCATTACTCGATTTCCGTCCTGCACATTGTTTACGACCGAATCGACATCGGCCCGCATGCGGAACGTCCTCGATTGAACATCATCGTCGATACGGCGGCTGACTTTGATGTTCTCCACAAGGATCAGTTCACGCCAAAGCGAAACGTTCAAGACACCATTCGCCGCCGCTTCGCAAAACTCGTACGTCAAAACCTGGCTGACTACGACACGGATAACGTGCATATCGTATTTGACGACTTCTCTGCGGAGGCGATGGGGCACGCCGCACAGCAATTCCGAGATGCCCACAGTGATGGCGTGGTGCAGGCATTCCGTGATGCAAATGTCTGGACGGTTACCGGGATAGGCATGCATTCCATTGTATTTTATCTCCGTGACTCTGATATTTCCGCAAACGATAAGAACGGCAGGAGCCAGTCACTCATCAAGCTTTGCTTCGATCTGGCTCAGGCATACGACGAATTCGGATATTTCACGCTCTCCACTTTCCCGATTGCATTTGACAGCAAACAACGCTTCGATACAGAATACAAAGGCAGTTGGTTTTACTATTTTCGATGATTGCACCTCAATGTTCGCGCATGGCTGCATAACAAACGCATGCACCGGAGTCGCCGACCGCGAGTTTTCAAATGGGACATCTTTCGCGGCGGCCCGGTGATCCTGGACGTTAGCCAGCCATGCCAGTACTCGCTGAGTTCAGTATGCTGGGTTTGAGCTTCGAAACCCGGCAATTGCGGGAGCGAAACCACAAATGGCCACCCGATGATGTGACAACATCTCCACGCTCCTGCGTCAGGTGGAGCATGCCACCCGGCATCCGCGGGGATCCTTCAGCAACTTGAGGCGGAAGGTTCAGCTGCCGGGAAGTCGGCCAGCAGCTGCAGTGTTTCGGCGGCCATCAGTTCGCCGGAGAATCGCTTCCGAACCTGCTCCTGGCCCTGGCGGCCCAGTTCGCGCCGCAGCTGGGGATCGAGCAGCAGCTGTTCCAGTGCCTCGGCCAGAAGCTTGGGATCTCCGGGGGGAACAATCAGTCCGCCGCCAGTGGCTTCGATCAGCTCGGGAAACGAACCGTGCCCCGGCTGCACGACGGGAATGCCGTTGGCGAGGGCTTCCAGCACGTACAGCCCCTTCGGCTCGTGATACACCGTCGGCACGGAGAGTACGTCGAGCGAGCGGAGCAGGCTGACTTTCTCAGCCAGCGTATCGGGGCTGCCCAGATGAGTGAACGCCTCGCCCAGGTCGCGGGCCTGGTGCTGTGTCTGCCGGAAGTATTTTTCATCCCGCGGGCCGAGGTATCCGCCGCACACCAGCCGGGCCTCGGGATGCCGCCCGTGCAGAATCCGGAATGCCTCCACCAGCTGGTGCAGCCCCTTCTCCGGACAGATGCGGGCAAAGTACCCCACAGTAAACGGGCGGCCGTCATCAGCCGGGGGCGGTGTCAGGTGGTGTCCGTCGAAGTCGATTCCCAGCGGCAGCACATGAAACCGGCTGGCCGGCAGATCGAAATAGCCGGACATGAAATCGCGGTAGTAGCGGCTGTGGACGAAGAATCCGTCGAACTGGGCCGCCCGTTCGCGAATCTTTCCGAGGGCCTGGCTGCGGATTGGCTCGGGCAGTTCCTCGAGAAAGATGTCGTCTCCCTGCAGCGTGCAGAAAATCTTTCCGGGAAACCGTTCCCGCAGCTGGCGGAGAGTGCCCACCAGCAGTGCATTGCTGAAGCAGATCACATCCGGCTTCAGCTGTTTCGCCAGGAATTCCACCAGCTCGTCGATGTCGCGGCTCTGCGGTCCGGCTTCGCCATCGAGCATTGCCAGCGTGAGTTCCCCCAGATCTTTCGCATCGTTACTGACCCGCAGCCGCGAGGCCAGATTGAGCAGCCAGGGGGTATCGAGCCAGCGGGTGAGCACACGCGGCAGGCTGCGGTACAGCCGGCTGCGGTATTCCATGTAGACGTTGATTCCCCCGAAGAACACGCGGCTGGTGCTGTGGTTCTGCTCGTCCACGCGAATGGGCGTGTAGGTTGGAATCAGGCTGACTTCGGCCCCGGCGGCCATCAGAGCGCGGGCCCAGGTGTTGTCGTGCATGCATGAGCCGCAGAACATGCCGGCGCCGCCGGCTGTAATGATGGCAATATGCATGGGGCTGCTTCACGTGGGCGGAATCGATGCCGGAACCTGTACCGTTGCAGGTTTCCATGCTGGTCGATTCCCGCCGGCAGAGCAAGTTCAGGCGGCTGCTCTGTCTGCTGAACCGCCGGAGTCGGCTGCCGTGCTCTCCGCGGTTTCGTCTTCCGCGGCAGGCCCGTCCGCATCGGTTTCGCCAGCGGCTGCCTCATCGCCCGCGGATTCCTGGTCTTCTTCGGTTTCCTCGACGGGCTGCTCCGGACGGCGACGGAGTTCGTCGGCCATCGGCAGATCATCCAGCGAGCGGAGGCCGAACAACTCCAGAAACAGGCGGGTGGTCTCGTACAGATAGGGCCGGCCGAGCGAAGTGTCTTCCCCGCCGATCCGCACGAGGCCACGGTCCATCAGCAGTTTGAGCATCTCGGTGCACTGCACGCCGCGAATCTGCTCGATGTCGGCCCGGATCACCGGCTGGCGGAAGGCGACGATCGTCAGAGTTTCCATCGCGGGGGGCGAGAGTTTCAGCGCGCTCTGCCGGTGGTGCAGCTGGTCCAGCCACCAGGCGAACTGTGGCAGTGTATACATCTTGTAGCCCGTGGCCACCCGCTCAATGCGAAAGGCCGAGCCGCCCGCATCGTACATCTCATTCAGTTCTTCAATCAGGCGGCGGGCTTCACGCACATCGGCCAGGGTGGCCAGCTGAGTCAGCTTGCGGAGGGCGAGCGGCCCTTCCGCGACGAACAGAGCGGCTTCCACACGGGCATGCCGGGGTGTTCTCACCTGCGACAGTACCGTTTCGGCAGCCACGGCTTCGGCGGCGAGCTCCCGACGGAACAGCCTCTGCTGCCAGTTCCAGCCGGCTGCGGACGGACTGTCCGTCGAAATGCTCAGCGGGTGGCGCTGAACCGACGGAAAAGCCGCGGGATGAAGGGACGGTGGCCGCATCGCAGAAACATTCCGGCTGGAATCAGAGAGGAAAGGCACCCGCACCCGGTGCGGTACACCGGCAGATCACCACACCAGCCGGTCTTTCAACCCGGCCGTTTTTTCAACCGCCAGAGCAATGACTGAACCGCCGCCAGCCGACCGGGGATTACTGCTGCCGCCGCTGCCACTGTTCGATCTGTTCCAGCACCAGCTGGACGGCCGCCAGTGGTTCGCCGGCTTCGGCTTCAAAGCGATGCGTCACCCGGGGATTGTTCCGCGGCGTGTGCAGGCAGCTGAAGTGAAAGCTTTCGGCGTTGTTGCCCGGCTGCAGCTGAAACCGGTGAATGCCCAGACTGTTCAGCCGGCGAACGGCATCCGTCCAGCTGGCCGGTGCTGCCGAGCGGCTTCCCGGCGGAGTGAAGGGCAGCGTTTCGTTCTGGCTGGTGCGGGCAGAGAACTCTCCGCCCTGACCGTTCTGCCGGGAAGAGTCGGCCGTTGCGGCACGGGAAGAATCCGCGAATCGCCCGCTGTCGGCGAACAGATTATCGGCCGGCAGCTGATCGCTGGCGGAAGAAGAAGTCCGTCGGCCAGCGGCAGCACCCGTGTCGAAATCGCCCGGAGAATTTTCCGCGGCCGCACGGAATGCGTCGGCAGAGACATCGTCCTGGAAGGCGGTGGCATTCGTAGCGGCCCGGCTGACAGGACGCTGCGGCGAACCCGGCTCGGTGCCGGAGGTTTCCAGCAGTTCGCGCCGGGGGTCAAACTGGCCATCATCGGACCAGTTCACCCGGGAGGGCTGCTGGCCGGCGAACCCGGTTTCGTCCGAGCCAGGGTCGAACCCGGTCGGCACCGTGTCGCCAGCCGGCTGACTGCTTTCAGCGAACGGCTGGCCTGCGCCGAAGTCGCTGCTGTCGGCGAATTCGCCCGAGTGGCCCCGCGGCGTGCCCTGCTCATGGTTTACGGCAGCATGGCCTTCGTGGGTGTGCTCCATGCCCTGCCAGGCGGAACCGGAGGCTTCCTGCCCGTTTGCGGGAAGGCTGCTGACGGGCCGGCCCAGCAGGCTGTGGTTGTGTCCGTCGCCGTGATCGTGCCCCTCATGAGGGGCTCCATCCGTGCCGTGCGGCCCGGTGGAACCGGTGAGGGCCATGACCTGGCCGGCATCGGTCATGGCTTCAAACAGACCTCCACCCGGGGCACGGGCGGAGCTGCCGGAAGAAGATTCCAGATCAGCCACGGCACTCGAGGTCAGCGTGGCTTCCACTGAGGAAGACGCCGACGCGGGCGGGGCGGATGGAATGCCTGTGATCGCCAGTACGGGGACTGCGACCAGTGGGGCGAACAGGACCAGATTGGTCAGAATACCGCCGGATTGTGATGCCATCTGCGTGGAGCCTCCATGCTGCCGACACAGTAATATTTCTCAGACAGTCGCGGTCTGCGGTGGCTGGCGGCGTCCATCCTGGACATTCCGTCACCCGGTCGAAATCTGCAGACCGGCAGAAACTGCGCGGAGAGTCATTTAATTCATTCTTCGATCTGACTCAATCGCATTTCTGATACCGATCGGCACGAAACCGGCAACGGCCGAAGAGCCTGCGGCCTGTATGGCCCTCCCCGGTTGCACGGATCCTTCCTGCCGGGAAGTTGCGGAAAGCCACGGGAGAGCCACCGTCAGAAGCCTGAAATCACGGACTGCGAGCACGATTTCACTACAGACGGGGATTGCGATTCGGGCTTTCGGCTGTCAGGCTGTAGACATCGGGAACGAACGTGTCCCGCTCGGAATAATGCAGATTTTACACCGTCTGCAGATGTAAGAATTGCAGGATCGCTGCTCCCAGGTGACCGTTTACAGGGGGCGTGCCTGCTGAGACCAGCGGTTTGCGGCAGAAGTACGGGCTGCAGACCGCGGGTGCCCGACTGGAACTGAATCTGCTGGCAGTTACCGGACCGGGGACGGAACGATGCCGAATCTGGCAGCCCGCCAGCTCCTCGCACCAGCCCCGCTTCCCTCCTGAAATTCAAAAACCAGTTCAGCACTCGATCACGCTGAAAGCGAAAATCATGACGACCTCTGCCCGCTTTACTGATGAATGTTACCCGCAGCAGGCCGGTCCCTCCTGCGGTCTGCCCTCTGCCGGCAGAACGCTGCTGACGCTGCTGGCTGCCGTGGTGGCCCTCACCGCCGGAGCCGCGCATGCCCAGGAACGCACCGCCAGCCGGCCCGTGCCTGATGGCGCCGCTGCCGAGCATCCCCTGCAGACACCGATTCGACTGGCCCGGGCCAGCCTGAAGGTGGCTGAGACCTACCAGGATTACGAAGCATCGTTCGCCCGCCGGGAACAGGTGGGAACGCAGACGTATTCCTCCACGATGAAAATGCGGTTCCGCCGCAAGCCGTTCAGCGTGTATCTGCGGTTTCTGCGTGAGCATGACGGCCGCGAAGTGATGTATGTGGACGGGCGAAACCAGAACCAGATGCTGGCCCACGATACCGGTTTTCGTGGTCTGTTCGGCACGGTGTCACTCGACCCGACGAGCCCCACAGCAATGGCCGAAGGCCGCCATCCGATCACCAATATTGGCCTGGAGAACATGACCTCCGGTGTGATCAGCCGCTGGGAAGCGGAGATGAAGTACGACGATATCGAAGTGAAGTACTACCCGAATGCGAAGTTCGGCGGGCAGCCCTGCCTCGTGATCGAAACTTCGCACAAGGTGCGGCGGCGGGGCGAAGAGTTCCAGATGACCCGCTTTTACATCGACCGGAAGACGAACATCGGTTTCCGGCTGCAGCACTTTGGATTTCCCCAGGGTGGCGGACAGGCTCCGCTGCTGGAGGATTACACCTATTCCGATATTCGGCCGAACGTGAACCTCACCGACCGGGCGTTCGATCCCCGTAATCCGGAATACGATTTCTGAGCGGCAGCTGCCGTGCGGGAATTGCTCCCCGCAGCCGCTGGCCGCCCTCCGGCCGGGTCAGCAGGCTGCGGCGTTGAGGCCGATGTTCCCGAACTCTCCCTGGTTGCGTACAATGCGGAAAGGCCCGTACCACAAACCGGGTGGTCCGGGCTTTCCGTCGTGGCATCCACCGGCTGGCCGCTGTCAAAGCGTGGTCT
This sequence comes from Planctomycetaceae bacterium, assembly GCA_020426545.1. Classification (GTDB taxonomy): domain Bacteria; phylum Planctomycetota; class Planctomycetia; order Planctomycetales; family Planctomycetaceae; genus JAGQPV01. The sequence continues at coordinate 3,479 of JAGQPV010000129.1, read as the reverse complement.
GCCAGTCAGTTGAGTGCCCGGCATCCATGGAAGCTGCCTGAAGAACGGCTGCCCGCCTGAACGCCCCGGAGGGTGTTTGGTTGATGGCGTGGTTGAGCGGGCGGCTGCTGGTTTCCGTGTGTTCTCTGCCCGAGAATGCCGGCACCGGCGAGTACCGGAGAGAAACTGTTCCGTCATGCCACCTGCCGCTGCCGATTTCCCGCTGCCGTCTGAGACACTGTCCCTCGTTCACACGGTGGCCGAGGTTCGTGAGGCTGTGCATGCAGCCCGCCTGCGGGGCGAAAAAGTCGGTGTCGTCCCCACCATGGGCGCCCTGCACAGCGGGCATCTGAGCCTGGCCACGTCGGCCCGCGAAGAATGTGGCTTCGTGATCGTGACGATCTTCGTTAATCCGAGCCAGTTCGGGCCGGGTGAAGACTTCGAGAAATATCCCCGCATGCTGGAACGCGACCTGGCGGCCTGCCGTCGGGTGGGTGTCGACCTCGTCTTTGTGCCTTCGGCGGCTGAGATTTATCCCGATGGCTTTCGGACCCAGGTGGAAGTGACGGGGATTTCCAACGTGCTGGAAGGGGCCTGTCGCCCGGGGCATTTCAGCGGGGTGACCACGATTGTGCTCAAACTGCTGAACATCGTGCAGGCCGATTCCGCCTGGTTCGGGCGGAAGGACTACCAGCAGCAGGTGCTGATCCGGCGCATGTGCCTCGACCTGAATGTGCCGACGGTTATTCGCACCTGCCCCACCGTGCGGGAGGCTGACGGACTGGCCCTGAGCAGCCGGAACGCTTACCTCGATGGCGAGCAGCGGGAATCGGCACTGGCTCTCTCGCGTGCGCTCAAGCTGGCCCGCGACATGCTGGTACGGGGTGAAACCTCCGTGGAACGTGTCCGGCAGGCCATGCGGGAGTTGCTGGAAGCCACGCCCCGGGTTGTGGTGGATTATGTCACCGTGGCTCACCCGGAAACACTGGAAGAACTTGAGGAACCGCTGCCGGAAATGGTCGCTCTGGTGGCGGCCCGCGTGGATTCCACTCGACTGATTGATAACCTGCCCGTGCGGCTGCCATCCGCACCGGGTGACCGCTCTTCCTGAGGACTGCCGGCCCTGTCTTTTGGCCGCCGGGCCGTGCTGTTTCCGGCCGGCTGTTCCTTGGCGAACCCTCTGGCCCATCCGTTCCCTTATCCCGGCTGCTGCTGTTCTGAAAACGGTGTTTCAGAGGGCGGCCGCCGCAACCGGCTGAGAATTCATGCGTCAGACACTGTTCCGTATCCCCATCGACTATGGATTGTCGGCGGGTCCGCTGGGTGAGATTTCGCTGTTCGGCTTCGGGCTGCTGCTGGTGCTGTGGGCGCTGGCCGGTGCGTGGTGGCTGTGGCGGAACCGGGAAGCCGTGGCTGGCGAAGCGGCGCTGCTTCCGTCACTCGGGGTGTGGCTGCTGGTTGCCGGCGTGATTGTGCTGGCACCGTGGTTTGTTCGCCGTCCGCATGTGGCGGCTGAGCAGCAGTGGACGCAGGTCATCGAAGTGCGGGGCCCGGCGATTTCCGCTCTGCTGAACCGGGGCAAAGCGCGAGTCAAGCTGAGAGATTTTGACGGGGCCGCGGAAGACTTCGAACGGGCGCTGAAGGTCGATCCGGATTCCGTGGAAGCACACCGGCAGCTGGCCTGGCTGCGGGCTGCAGCGCCTGTGGCCGAGGCTCGCGATGCGGACGTCGCGCTGGACCATGCCCGGCAGGCGGCCGATCTGACGCAGCACGTCGATCCGGAATCGCTCGATGCCCTGGCGGCGGCTTTTGCGGCCAGCGGAGACTATGAACAGGCTGTGCGGTGGGGCCGGGAAGCGGCCATGAAGGCCTATACGTCCCGGGTGCCTTCCCATGCGGCACAGGTTCCCGATATCCGCCGGCGGCTGGCGCTGTATCGCGCGGGCCAGGCCTGGCGCGATGAGACCAGCGGCACGTCCATTCCGGTCTTCGGCTATGGTTTCATGCTGTTTCTGGGCTTTCTGATTGGCGGTCACACGGCGGTTTCCCGCACCCGCATGGCCCGGCTGGCTCCCCCGGGAGAAGAGAAAGACCTCGTGTGGGATCTGGCGATGTGGCTGTTCTTCTCGGGAATCATCGGGGCGAGGGCCTTCTACCTGCTGCAGTACCACGACCGGGTGTTTGCCGACGCCCAGTCCCCCGCGGGTTATCTGAAAGCGGCCGTCAATCTGCCGGATGGCGGCCTGGTGCTGTATGGCGGTGTGCTGCTGGGGCTGGCGGCCTTTCTTGTGTTCTGCCGCAGGCGGGGGATCAGCCCGCTGCTGACGGGCGACATGATGATGCCGGCCTTCTTTGTCGGCCTGACGTTCGGCCGGCTGGGCTGCTTTCTGAACGGGTGCTGTTACGGCGACCGCTGCGAACTGCCGTGGGCGGTTACATTCCCCGCGGGCAGCGTCCCCGATACGGCCCTGGTGGGGCGTGGATTTCTCAGCCCGGAACTGCAGGCTTCGATCTCTCTGCACCCTTCGCAGCTGTACAGCTCGTTCAATGCGCTGGTGCTGGCCCTGCTGACGCACTTCTACTTTCGGACCCGGCCGAAGAATGGCTCGGTGATTGCGCTGTCGCTGGTGGCCTATCCCATCAGCCGGTTCACGATCGAGTACCTGCGGGGCGATGAAATGGGCCAGTTCGATACGACCCTGACCATCTCGCAGTGGGTCAGCCTGGGCATGTTCACCGGCGGCCTGCTGTACTCCGCGTGGCTGTTTCACTGGCCGGCCGCACTCTGGAAGCGGGGCGACAAAACAGACCATCCCGTCAGTTCGCCCCCCGGGCCTTCGACAGGCGAACCCAGCCCGGTCGGTTGAACGATGCGTCGTGGCGGAGGAAGAGTCCTTCGGCCATCTTCGATTGGCCATTGCCGATGCAGGGGGTATCAGTCGCTCAGACCAGTGCCTGAGCGTCTTCTACGATGAAGTATCTGTTCCGCATTCGGATGGCCGGCACAGGCTGGACGGCTCAATCGGAGTGACAATCCGGGGGGAAACAGGCCTGGTTATCCTGGCGATTTCTGCATCGGGAAAGACGTCAGGCACAGCCTGACCTACAGAAGAGCACAGGCATTTCCGTCGCAGCGCTGAAACAGGAATCGGATAGACCACCCCGGATACGTTGCTCAGTCCAGGCACAGCCTGACCTGCAGGATCGCGCAGCCAGCTGCCCCCGCGCGTTCCTGTCTGTCCGGGATGCTCCCTGCACTCAGACATTGCGGCCGACCCCCGGGAAGGGCCAGGCGATCGATTCATCCGGGCGTGGTCCGTTCCCGTCGTCATCGTCCAGGTCGTCGTCGGTGTCGTTGAGTTCCTGGCGCAGTTCGTGAGCGACGGAATGTCCGGCGGTGCAGCAGGCGACTGCCGGCTGGGGGCCGCGGACCGGCTGAGACACCGGGCGGCGTCTCGTTCGCGGAATGGCTTCCTCATCGGTGCTCGACAGACGGGTGA
>JAGQPV010000128.1 GCA_020426545.1 Planctomycetaceae bacterium | reverse complement strand
GGGCGAATCGCTCCGGATGGGCCCCCCCGGAGAAATCTGCCCGCGGCCCTCGAGTGTCCGAATTTCTTCCGCCAGAGGGCCGGCTTCTGCGACTCCTGGGGCCTGGCTGCCGGGGGCCGCCGGGGAATGTCTCATCTCCAGGAATTGACTGCATCACTTCCGGGAAATTCTGAACGCGGGAACCACTCGCTTTGACAAGGCACTCAGCCACTTCTACACTGGCGGCCTCAGTCAGAAACCCGTGCCAATTTCGGGCACCGCCGCTTCCTGGCATCTCATTTCCTTAAGCATTTCGGGACGTGCTGGCTCAACTGCGGATCGGTGCAGACCGATCGGAACGAGCGGTTCGACCTGCTGGAGGTTTCCGGCATGATGCAGGTGGTGTGGTGAACAGGCCTGGGTCTCAGCCGCCAATGGTGGCCGCGATGCAGTGGGTTTCCAGAATTACGACGGTCTCTCTGGAGATGTCGTTACCGGCCGTGCTGGGGTACTGGCTGGATGGCCGCTGGCAGACGGGGCCCTGGCTGGTGGTGGTGGGCGGCGTTCTTGGCTTCATTGTCGCGATGCGTCACCTGCTTGAAATGGTGCGAAAAAAGTAAACCGCCTGTTTTCGCAGGCGATTTTCCGGTGAGATACGAGGCGATGGGCGGCGTGGCTGCATTCTGGCAGCAGGGATAAATACTCCGATGGCGGCAGTTGAAGCAGGCAAACCGCAGCGGGCCTCGGCGATCAGTCAGTGTGTCTGGCTGGCAATGGTGGCTGCCGTGGCTGTGCTGGTGCTGGCTGGTCCAGCCTGGCTGCTGGGGGGCAATCCTGCTCTCAGTGGGCTGGTTGTGGCGTTTGCCCTGTGTCTGCCTCCCGGGTGTATCGCGGTGTGTGCGGCAGCGGCCTGGCGAGTGGCCTCTGTGCAGGTGCCGATGGTGGTGCTGGCGGGAACCGGTCTGCGACTGGTGGTGGTGGCCCTCGGGGCGCTGCTGCTGAAGAAAGCCGGCTTCTCGCTGACGTTTCTGAATTTTACGGTCTGGCTGGTGCTGGCTTACTTTGTGATGCTGGCTGCGGAAACGCGGCTGGTGCTCAAGTCGGTTGCGGCGGCTGAGGCGGTCCCGGTGAGGGCCTCCTTCAGCGGCGCGGCGGACGCCGGGCAGGGGCAGACCGAGAACAGCTGAGTTTCATGTCGCGGAGTGGTGCCGGCCCGCAGTCTGCTGCGGATTCCGGGTAGTCCTCCGGGGTGTATGGTTCAGTGTGATGGATAATGAGCGGGCGTGCTCTGGCCTGGTGCGGGCCGTTACCCGGTGGGTGACGAGTGCGCGGGTTCAGAACTCACTCGGCGGGCAGGCCGGAACAGTCCGGTCCGAATTGAATCAACGGACAGTGACTCCTGACGGGAGATAACAGGCATCATGGCTGACGCGGGACACAGTGCCGATGTCTTTCATCACGTGCGGGATGCCGACGTGTTTGAACTGCCGAAGTTCATGGGCGGCGAGCTTCACCTGCCCATGCTGGAGTTTCTGCCATCCCCCACAAAAATGCTTCTTGCAGCTCAGGGTCATCTTCCCGAAGGTGAATCCATCATGGGACTGCAGGTTACCCGCTTCATGGTGCTGCAGGTGGTTGCCGCGGTGCTGGTACTGCTGATTGCCCGTGGCCTGGCGATACGCGTCTCCGGCGGGCAGCCGGTGCGTGGTCGCTGGTGGAATTTCTGGGAGACGCTGGCCCTGTTTATCAGGGATGAAGTCGTTCGCCCGACCATCGGCACCGGTCACCACGATCACGACCACAGTGAAGAACATCATCACGACTCGCACGGAGACGGTCTCGGTCACGACGCCGATCTTCCTGCGGGAGATCACGGCCATCATTCCGCCGGAGATACCAGCGGCGCTGCCGGCATGCCCTCGGCACATGCCGGAGAGTCCGTCGCTCTGGGCGGGGCCGCGGCTCTGCAGGTGGGGCATCCGGCCGACCGTTACCTGCCGTATGTCTGGTCCTGCTTCTTTTATGTTCTGTTCTGCAATCTGCTGGGGGCTTTCCCCTGGATGGGTTCGGCGACAGGGGAAATTAACGTCACCGCCGCTCTGGCGCTGACTACCCTCGGTGCCGTGATGATTTACGGTTCCGCGGAACTGGGCTTTGTCGGTTTCTGGAAAGCCCTCGCACCCACCATGGACCTGCCTGGTCCGCTGAAGATTTTCCTCGTCCCGATGATCTGGCTGATCGAACTGCTGGGTTTCGCGATCAAGCACGGTGTGCTTGCCGTGCGACTGTTTGCCAACATCATGGGCGGGCATACGGTGCTGGCGGTGATTCTCGGATTTATTGCCATGGAAGGTGTGGTTGACAGCGACCTGTTTTATCTGGTTGCTCCGGCCAGCATCTTCGGGCAGGTGTTTATTGGTCTGCTCGAGTTGTTTGTCGCCTTCCTGCAGGCTTATGTGTTCGCTTTCCTTGCGTCTCTGTTTATCAGTGCAGCCGTGCATCCTCACTGAGGAATTCCGCGGTGCAGTGTCGCAGTGGAAGTGTATCTGCTGGTGTTTGTTCAGCGGCTGTGCGGCTGCTGTCAGGATATGAAATCACCGGGCGACCAGCGTCACAGGCACACGCCTGGGCTGTCTGGGCGATACTCGGCAACCTGTGCTGGAGTTGGTTGTTTTTTGCCGGGCTGATTGCTTGAATGTGGCGGTCCTGCCGGGGAAATTCACAGAATCTGGAGTGTATGAGAAATGAAGCAGTCTCTGCGGATCGGTTACTTTGCTCTGGGCGCCTTCCTGCTGCTCGCCGCACCGGCTTTCGCTGCTGGTGAGGGTGGGTTGCACTTCTCGGGTGCCTTCGGTGCTGCGTTCACGATTATCGGTGCCGGCTGGGGTATCGGTAAGATTGGTTCTGCTGCTGTGGAGAATATGGCCCGTCAGCCCGAAGTGGCCGGCCAGATTCAGACCGCGATGATTATTGCCGCCGCTCTGATCGAAGGTGTGACCTTCTTCGCTCTGATCGTCTGCATGGATGCCGGTTCCTACTGGACCACCGGTGGCTGAAGCCGGTCTGTCTTAAGCGGCCGACGGAACTCCGTCGGTCGCCCGGGGCAGCGGTGGAAACGATTGAAGGCATATACTGCCGGTATTAAAAACTCTTCGGTCTCAACCGGGGTTTTCGGATGCTAAGGGCGATGGGAATGAACGCTTCTCGGCTGTTCTGTCTGACAACTGTGCTGGGGGCACTGCTCTGGCTTCCGCTGGCTGCTTACGCAGCCGGGGATGAGCATGCTGCCGGTGCCGAACCTGCTGCCGAAGCCGGTGAGGGACATGTTGCCGAAGGGCACGCCCTGGCAGATGGCCATGCCGCTGCCGACGAGCATGCTCTGAGTGATGAGCATGCTGCCGGGGATCATGCAGAGCACCCGACCGGGGTTCCCCTGGAGTTCCGGGCGGATCTGGCCCTGTGGTCGCTGGTGACGTTCGTTCTCTTCGTGATCATTCTCCGGGTGTTTGCCTGGGGGAAGCTGGTGACTGGTCTCGACAGTCGGGAAGCCGGTATCCGGCAGAACATTGCCGATGCGGAAGCGGCCCGTCTGAGTTCCGAGCGCATGCTGCGGGAACACGAGACGAAGCTCGCTGCGGTTCAGGAAGAAGTAAAAGCCATTCTGGCCGAGGCCCGCTCGGACGCTGAGCAGACGCGGCACAGCATTGTGACCGAAGCTCAGGCAGAGGCGGAAGCCAGCCGGAAGCGTGCGATTGATGACATTGAACGGGCCAGGGATCAGGCTCTGAAAGAACTGTTTGATTCGATGGCGAATCAGGTGGTTGGTGCGACAGAGTACGTGGTGGGTCACAGCCTGAATCCGCAGGATCAGGACCGGCTCGTTCGGGAAGCATTGGAGCAGGTTCGCCCTCATTCCAAGGTCTGATTTTTCGCAGCATGAATTTCATGCCGCCGTCGGAAACATCGGGTTGAGAGCAGCAGTCTGGCGGGGAGGGTTCCGGTCTGACATGGGACAGGCCGTCGTCTTCCAGCGTGTCCAGCAGCGGATTCCCGCCAGGCATCCAGCGTCTATTCCGCAGACAATCGGGAACTGACCGGTCAACGAGAGCCGGTCTCTTTGAGGAAGTGGACTGATGAACGAGCCGCAGGATCTCCAGGCACGGCTTCCCACTGTGATGGAGGATCCAGGGGCCCAGCAGATCGCCCGGGTCTACGCGGATGCGTTTCTCGATTCAGCAGCTTCCAGTGGTGTGGAGAATGTGCTGGAAGAGTTCACCTCATTCCAGGATGAAGTCATTCAGCCCAATCCGGAATTCTGGGTTCTGCTGACAGAAGGAGTGCTGAGCGTTGATGAACGCCTGGCACTGATCGATCGGGCTATTGCTCCGGTCGCCTCAGAACACTTTGCCAGTTTCCTGAAGGTGCTGACACGCCACGGGCGGATGGATCTGCTCCCTTTGATTCTGCAGGAAGCACATATTCGATACGAACTTCGGACAGGTCGGCAGCGGGTGACCGTCACCAGCGCCGTTCCCCTGTCCGATGAACAGCAGGAACAGGTTCGCGGACGCATCCGCGAGAGTTTTGAATTCGAGCCGATCCTGGAACCGCGGGTTGATGCCACGGTGCTTGGCGGCCTGATCGTCCAGATCGGCGATACCGTCTACGACGGGTCGCTGCGCACTCGCATGAAACAGTTGCGGAATCGCCTGCGGCAGAGGAGCCTCCATGAAATTCAAAGCGGACGAAATCGCTTCAGTCATCCAGAAGGAGATTGAAGACTTCCGCGGCCAGATTGAGACCAGCGAGGTTGGCCGCGTACTTGAGGTTGGTGACGGTATTGCCCGCTGCTACGGTCTTCGTTCGGCCATGGCCGGCGAAATGGTCGAGTTCCCCAACGGGTCTAACGGGCTGGTCTTCAACCTGGAAGAGAATTCCGTTGGTGTCATCATTCTGGGTGAGTACAAAACCATCCAGGAAGGCGACGAAGTCCGGGCGACAGGCAACCTGCTGTCTGTGCCGGTGGGCGATGCAACCATCGGTCGTGTGATCGATCCGCTGGGCAACCCGCTCGACGGTGCCGGCCCCATCGTGGCTTCCGAAAGCCGTCCGGTGGAATACCCGGCTCCCGGTGTGGCCGGGCGGCAGCCGGTGAAGCAGCCGCTGCAGACCGGTATTAAAGCCGTCGATGCCATGACTCCCATTGGCCGTGGCCAGCGGGAACTCATCATCGGTGACCGGAAAACCGGTAAGACCGCGGTCGCGCTCGATGCCATCCTGAATCAGAAAGACACGGGCGTCATCTGCGTCTATGTCGCCTGCGGTCAGCGGTCGGCATCGGTCGCCGGTGTGGTGGAGATTCTCCGCGAGCACGGAGCCATGGATTACACCGTGGTGATCAGTGCCTCCGCGAACGAACCGGCTCCGCTGCAGTACGTGGCTCCTTATTCCGGAGCAGCCATCGCGGAACACTTCATGTACCAGGGCAAGCACACCCTGGTCGTGTATGACGATCTGTCGAAACAGGCTCAGGCCTATCGTCAGCTGTCTCTGCTGATGCGTCGTCCTCCCGGACGTGAAGCCTACCCGGGTGACGTGTTCTACTGTCACAGCCGACTGCTGGAACGGGCCTGCAAGCTCAACGATGAGCTGGGCGGTGGTTCCATGACCGCGCTGCCGATTATTGAAACCCTCGAAGGGGAAGTGTCGGCCTATATTCCGACCAACGTGATTTCCATCACCGACGGTCAGATTTACCTCGAGCCGAACCTGTTCTTCGCCGGCGTCCGTCCCGCTATTAACGTGGGTATCAGCGTGTCCCGGGTGGGTGGTAACGCCCAGACCAAGGCCATGAAGAAGGTGGCCGGCAGTCTGCGGCTGGATCTGGCCGCGTTCCGGGAACTGGAAGCGTTCGCCCAGCTGGGTACGGAACTCGATAAAGCAACGCAGCAGCAGCTCGACCGCGGTTACCGCATGGTGGAACTGCTGAAGCAGCCGCAGTACCAGCCCATGCATGAAGCCGACCAGGTGGTCAGTATTTTTGCAGGTACCCGCGGCGTGTTCGATTCTGTTCCCGTGAACGGTGTGGCTGCGGCGGAGAAGGAACTGCAGCAGTTCATGCGGGAAGAGAAGTCCGAAGTTCGGAATGCCATCATTGAAACGGGTGCGCTGGGCGAGGAGACCGAAGCCGCTCTCATCGCTGCACTGGATGAGTTCCGTAAGCGTCTCGCCTCCCGTAAGGCAGTTGCTGCAACCTGATCTGTCCGGCAGCAGCAACCGCGTCAGGCCGATCCGCAGGAGGCGAGCCTTCAGCCTGGCACCCTGGAGTCTGTCCGGAAACCGGTGAACAGCCAGAGCGTCCTGTCGAATATTTCGCACAGATCACGATCACGGCGGCTGTATCGGGTTTCCAGGCAGGCACTGAGTTTACAGCCAGTCCGGCAGCCGGCCCTGCAGTCTGTTCCGGCGGCCGCATTCGTAAGTTGCAGCCGTTGGTACGGGATGACACAGCCGGGGCCAGGACTTCCGGATAGACACTGAGACGAGCATGGCCAAAGCGCGACAGATTGTTAAACGCCTGAAGGCGGTCAAGAACATCCGCAAGATCACGCGGACCATGGAACTGATCGCCACAGCCCGTTTCAAGCGGGCCATGGACCGGGCGACCGAAGCCGCTGCCTACACCCGCAAACTGGCGGAGATTGTGGCGGATCTTTCGCGTGCCAACCTCAAATTTTCGCACCCCCTGCTGGATCCCCGTCCGGAAACGAAGCGCTCCGTGCTGCTGGTCCTGACGTCCAACCGGGGGCTGTGTGGTGGCTACAACGCCGGCGTGCTGCGGCAGGCGACGAATCAGCTGGCCGAGTCGGCCCGCAACGGAGAAGAAGTCGAGCTGGAAGTTTCCGGCAAGCGTGGAATCAGCCTGTTCAAGTTTCAGAAGCGGCCGGTCGAACGGTCTTACACGCATTTCGACGATGAAGTGCCTTTTGCCGCCGTGGAAGAACTGGCCAGCCGCTACGCTGCCGATTTTATCGCGGGCCGGATTGACCGGCTGCAGGTCGCCTATATGCAGTTCAAGTCGGCTTCGAAGCAGGTCCCCGTAGTGGAGACACTGCTGCCGCTCGGCGAACTGGGTGGCGATGTGGAAGCCACGGCCGATGCCGGCGTCGATTACGATTTCCTGCCTTCGGCTGAAGAAATCCTGGAAGAAATTGTGCCGGCCGCTTTTAAGGCGCAGGTCTTCAAGTGCTTCCTTGATGCAACAGTCAGCGAACACATTTCCCGTATGGTGGCCATGAAGGGCGCGACAGAGAACGCCGAAGAGATGATCGGCATTCTTTCTCAGCAGTACAACCGGGCCCGGCAGACGCAGATTACTTCAGAACTTGCAGAAATTATCGGCGGAGTGGCGGCCCTCGAAGGCTGACCGTCCACTGGCTGTTCCTTGTGGCATGCTGTCCTGCAGTCAAAGTACTGCGGCAGGGCAACCCAACAGAATCAGGCGAACCACACAGCTCGGACTCCGGCGGTTCGATCGCAGACGAAAGCTTGAGATAAAACCCCATGGCGACTGCAGACACAACGACAACTCCTAATGTTGGTTCTGTCACTCAGATCATCGGCTCGACCTTCGATGCCGAATTCAGCGAAGACAGCCTGCCCGATATCTACAACGCCCTGACGGTCGATGAGGACGTCAAAGGGGTGCGAATCAAGGTCGTGGGTGAAGTTCAGCAGCACCTGGGTGGTGGACGTGTCCGTTGTGTGGCACTGGGTTCCACCGATGGTATGGTCCGCGGCATGAAGGCCGTCGATCAGGGCCATGCCCTTTCCGTGCCCGTCGGCAAAGGCACACTGGGCCGGGTGTTCAACCTGCTGGGTGAGCCGATCGATGGTCGGGGCGATGTGCAGTTTGAGGAAAAGTGGCCGATTCACCGCCGTCCCCCGCTGCTGGAAGAACTCAGCTCCAAGACGGAACTGTTCGAAACGGGTATTAAGGTCGTCGACCTGCTGACCCCGTTCGTGCGTGGTGGTAAAGCCGGTCTGTTCGGTGGAGCCGGTCTGGGCAAGACGGTTATTCTGACCGAACTGATTGCCCGTATTGCCCGCGAGCACGGTGGTTTCTCGGTGTTTGCCGGCGTCGGTGAACGGACCCGTGAAGGCAACGACCTGTGGCTCGAAATGCAGGAAACTAAGATCGGCGATACCGGCCGGTCGGTCATCGAGCAGACCTGCATGGTCTTCGGTCAGATGAACGAACCGCCGGGAGCCCGCCTGCGGGTGGCTCTGTCCGCTCTGACCATGGCCGAATGGTTCCGCGATGCCACCGGAACCGACACGCTGCTGTTCATCGACAACATCTTCCGCTTCTCACAGGCCGGTAGTGAAGTGTCGGCTCTGCTGGGCCGGATGCCCAGTGCCGTGGGTTACCAGCCGACACTCGGTACCGAACTGGGTGAACTGCAGGAGCGGATTACCTCAACCCGCCGCGGGGCTATTACGAGCGTGCAGGCTGTGTATGTTCCGGCCGACGATCCGACAGACCCCGCTCCGGCCACCGCCTTCTCCCACCTGGATGCGTTCATCTATCTGGAACGGCGGATTGCCGAAAAGGGAATTTATCCCGCGATCGATCCCCTGGCTTCCTCCAGCCGTATTCTCGATCCGCAGTATGTGGGTGAGCGGCACTATGCGGTCGCCCGTCAGGTGCAGCAGATTCTGCAGCGTTACCGCGAACTGCAGGACATCATCGCCATTCTGGGTGTGGACGAACTGAGCGAAGAGGACAAACTGGTGGTGCACCGTGCCCGCCGGATCGAACGGTTCCTCTCGCAGCCGTTCTTCGTGGCGGAAGCCTTTACCGGCAAGTCCGGTAAGTTCACCTCGCTCGAAGACACCATCCGGTCCTTCGAGGAACTGTGCTCCGGCAAGTGGGATCACCTCCGCGAGGCGGCCTTCATGTATGTCGGTTCGGTGGAAGAAGCCGAAGAGCAGGATCGCAGGATCACCGCCGGGGCCGAGTGAGCCTGATCCGACAGTCCGCCGATCTCCCGTGCGGGGTCAGCGGACCGAGCGGAAGAGCCAGTTGTCCGCCGAACCGTGGAATATCACGGTTCAGGCTGGCATGGTCGGATAAGGCAGCCGTTGCGAACCGCTGTTGAGAATCACTGGAAGTTCAGACAGGCAGGACATCATGCCCGCACCGCTGAAGCTTGTGCTGGTCACACCCGAGAAGACGCTGATCGACCAGACTGTCGATGCGCTGCGGTTTCCTCTGTTTGACGGGCAGATCGGAATTCTTCCCGGTCGGGCACCTCTGCTGGGGCGGCTGGGAACTGGCGAACTGGAGATTGAAGCCGACGGCACGAAGACGTCCTGGTTCATCGATGGCGGTTTCGCTCAGATGCGCGGCGGCGTGGTGTCTCTGCTGACCAACCGGGCAAAACCGGTTTCTGATCTCGATCCGGCTCAGGCGAAAGCGGACCTCGAGGTGGCCCTGAGCCGCCCCGCCACCACGGAAGAGCAGCTGGCAGCCCGTCAGCGGGAACAGGATCGGGCACGCAGCGTGCTCGCACTGGTCAACCGCCGCTGAGACTCCCCTGCCCCGTTCTGTTTCTCCACAGCTGACTGATTCTCCAGACCAGTCCAGCGCGACCGACGGATTTTTCCCGGCCACAGCTACAGAATACGGCTTGTGACCGGGCAGACGTCATGCGCCGCGTCAGGCGGTTTCTTCGGCCGCCTGCTGCAGGTACCGCGCCAGCTCTTCCGGCGTCTCCCTGCCCGTTATCCGGATCTCCCTGCAGTGGGGCAGGTTACGGAACCACGTGTGCTGGCGTTTGGCGAACTGTCGCGTGCGGGTCCGAATGGTTTCCGCGGCTTCTTCCAGCGTGCAGCGCCCTTCGAGCGCTTCGATCACTTCGCGGTAGCCCAGTGCCTGCCGGGCCGTTCTGCTCAGTCCTCCGGGAGCTTCCAGCAGTTGCCGCACTTCGTCCACGAGGCCGTCCTCCAGCATCCGATCCACGCGGCTGTTGATCCGCTGGTAGAGCCATTCCCGGGGCGGGGACAGCCAGAACACATGTCGTGGCCGTTCATCGGCCGGTCGGAGTGACTGCTGCTGCCACGCAGAGATGGGCTGGCCGGTGACTTCATACACCTCAAGCGCCCGGACCAGGCGACGGGTGTCATTCGGGTGAAGCCGGCCTGCCGCGATGGGGTCGACTTCTGCCAGCTTGCGGTGCAGCCACCCGGTGGCTTGCCGGGCCGCGTCCTGTTCCAGCTGCTGCCGGATGGCCTGATCGCCCGGCGGGCCTTCAAACAGCCCGAACAGCAGTCCACGCAGATACAGGCCGGTTCCTCCGGCGAACAGGGGCAGCCTGCCCCGTGCGGCGATCTCCCGGCAGCACTGCCCGGCCGCGGTGAGATAATCGGCCAGGCTGTATTCCTCATGCGGTTCGGCCACATCGATCAGGTGATGCGGAATGCGGGCCCGCTCTTCCAGACTGGGCTTGGCCGTGCCGATATCCATGCCCCGATACATCTGGTATGCGTCGGCGTTGATGATTTCCGCCTGTTCGCCTTTGCGCGCCAACGCTTTGGCGACGGCAATGCCCAACCCGGTTTTGCCGGATGCGGTTGGTCCGACAATGGATACGACCTTGCGCTGCATCACAGGATCGGCGTCTCCTGTTTTGTCTGTTTTCTCAAAGGTCTGTTCAGTGTCGAACGGCATAGGTCTGCCCCGCCTTCGGATCGGGATCGGCGATGAGGTTGTGACGCCCAGCGTGGGTGATGGTGGCGGTCACGAAATCGCCTACCTACGGCATAGGCTCGCCTTCAGGAACACCGACATGCACTAGCACGCCGGTTTTCTCGCGCCCGGTGACACGATGGGTCGCGGCGTCCTTCTTGCCAGATGCGCCGGTGACCATCACTTCGACGTCACGGCCTTCGAAGGTTTTGAGATTTTCTTCGGTGATGCGTTCCTGCAATGCCACGAGTCGTTCGAACCGGTCTTGGACCACGTCGTGCGGCACCTGCTCCATTTCGGCTGCCGGAGTGCCTGGGCGCGGCGAATAGATGAAGGTGAATGCGGACGCGAATCTCGCCTCTTCCACCACACGCAAGGTTTTCTGGAAGTCCTCTTCGGTTTCACCCGGGAAACCGACGATGATGTCGGTGGAGATCTGCGCATCCGGCATGGCCTCACGGATTTTACGCAGAATGTCAAGGAACTTCGCGGAACGATACGAACGGCGCATGGCGCGCAGGATTCGGTCGGATCCGGACTGCAGCGGGAAGTGCAGCTGGTGCATGACATTGGGCGTTTCGGCCATGGCTGCGATCACGTCGTCGGTGAAGGCGGCGGGATGCGGCGAAGTGAACCGCACGCGCTCCAATCCTTCGATCTCACCGCATGCGCGCAGTAGCTTGGAGAAGGCGAAACGGTCGCCGATGCCGTAACCGAACGAGTTCACGTTCTGGCCGAGTAGCGTGACTTCCTTGGCTCCTTCGTCCACGCACTGGCGGATTTCGGCAAGAATGTCTCCCGGGCGACG
>JAGQPV010000127.1:7476-11538 GCA_020426545.1 Planctomycetaceae bacterium | reverse complement strand
CGTTCGATCCGATCGAGGCTGCCCAGCTGCGCCTTCAGTGTGGCCAGAATGGCGAGCCCCGTCTGACGGGCTGCTTCGTGGCCGTCTTCCTCGGTGATGGTGTCGCCCACCCGTCCGGTGATCATGGTGCCGTCGGGCTTGAGCGGGCCATGCCCGGAGACGTAGACGAAACCATCGACGATCACCAGCGGGGTGTAGACTCCACCCGGTTTCGGGGCCGTGGGCAGTTCCAGACCGAGTTCTTCAATCTTCGCGTCAGCACTCATCGTTCAATTCTCCGCGGAATGTGTCGGCGCCCGGCTGCGGGCGGGGAGCGAAAATTACGGGAACGGCACTTCGGTGGTGCCGGGCTGTCCAGGCCGGACGATACCGGATTCCGCGGGCAACAGCCACCGTCCTGGCCCACCGGCCACCGGCCAGCAGACGCCGTTGATCTGCAGCCGATTCGGGAGACGGGCTGCTCAGCCGTGGTGATCGAGCGGTTCGGCGTCGGGAAAGTCCACCTGAAACGGATCGTCCAGGGTTTCCCGGCGGCTGTCGGCCGGGGAAGTGGCGGAGCCAGTGCCCGGAGTGCTGCCATTGGGAGGCGGAGCGGACGCGGTGGGACTCTCGGCCGGAGCTGCGGGCGAGGTTCCGTCTGCGGATGTACTTGAAGAGACCGGCCGGACAGCCACCCGGTTGCCACGGACTTCCACCACCTCGATCTCGGCCCCCGAATCGAGCAGGCCAGCCACGCTCTCACAATGCACCCGTTCGCCCCCGACACTGGCGAGGCCTCCCGGATTGAGCATGGTGAGCGTTCGGCCCCGCTGGCCGACCAGCTGAGAGAGATGTTCCCGGTCGCGGGACCACGGAGCGACTTCCTCCGGTCGGGGCGCTTCCAGCAGCACGCGACTGCCGAAACGGGTCTTCGGGAGAATGTAGAACGACCCCGCCAGTACGCACGGGATCGCCAGCACGACCGTCAGCAGAAACAGCCACCACAGGTGCGGGCTGGACACTCCCCACTGCTGCCAGGCGCAGTACAGCGAAGCTCCCAGGGAGGACAGCACCAGGATCAGAATGAATCCACCGGACGGAATGAAGACTTCTGCGACCAGAAGCGTCAGCCCGACGGCCAGAAACAGAACCGCAAGTAGCGAGTAGTCCATGCGCTCTTCAATACCTGACTATGTGGGCTGCAGGTCTGCTGCACCAGGCGGTGTCGCACGTCCTGGTTGTGGCTGGTCTCACCTCGATCAACGGAAATGCCCTCTGGCACCAGCCTGCCTGAGTACCAGAAACTGAGCGATCGGGCGGGGAATTGTTCAACAGACGCGGGCAGACCTGAATTCTCCCGTAACCGGATTCCGAAACTGGCCCGATGCGGAGTGAACTGCCTGTCAGCTGATTCTATCTGGCCGGCTTTCCAGGGCAACACTCTCTGCCGTGCCGGGCGGGGAATGCAGCGGCTGTGCCGTGCCAGCCGGCAGCAGAAGACTGCGACCGAAACAATGGGCCAGGCACGGGGGATCCGTCAGGATCTGCGAGTCAGCAGAGTGGACCAGCCCAGCGGTCCCTCGATGTTACCGGCATCCTCAAAGTGAAACTCGCGGATCCAGTCGATCTGAAACAGGCTGCCGAAGTCTTCCCGTAACTCGGCTTCGCTCAGCTGTGGTGGGCCCTGCTCGCCTTCGCTGTGGGAATTTCCCGTCAGCACCAGCATGCGGCTGCCGGGCCGTGTGCAGCGGGCCAGGTTATCCAGCAGAGCGGAGACATTGATTTTCCGTACACAGTGGTAACAGCCGCGGTCGAATACAAAGTCGAACCGCGGCAGGTCGGTCAACGGCTGCGACAGATCGCGCAGCTGAAAATCGATGGTGACTTCGGCTTCGGCTGCCAGCTGTCGGGCCGTGGACAGAGCCACGGCGGAGACATCGACCCCCGTGACCTGGAACCCGGACCGGGCCAGAAAGATGGCATTGGTTCCCGTGCCGCAGCCCAGTTCCAGGGCGGTTCCGGCGGGAATCGTTTCCTCGGCCAGTACGCGGGCCAGCTCGCGGGAGGGAATACGGGAATCCCACGGCGTGGTGCCGGCGCGATAACGTTCATTCCAGTCGCGGGGCGGGCCGTTCATTTCTGGTTCCTGGTGGTGGAGAGAGCGGCAGGAGGGGGCTGTGCAGGGTACCACTCCGCGGAGGTTTCGGGCCCGCGGCCGGGTTCCGGCCGGCGCTGCACGGAATGCCATACGGAAGACCACCGGAATCCGCTGATGCAGAGCCAGGTGCCGGGCGGTACAATCCCTGCCGCCAGCCCGTGGGGGATATCAGCAGGTTATTCCTCCTGCAGACAATGTGCCAGCCCTCTCGACTGGAGAATTCCGTCTGGCCTGTCGCATCGCCAGGTTCAGAGATTACGAATAAATTTCAGCATTCCGGGTTCTGTTGTTTCCGCCCGGAATCTTCCGTTCCGACTGCCGGACTGCTGGTTCCGACGATTCGCCCCTGCGGGCGCCAGGTGCTTTCCTCATGCCCGTTCCACAGCGAGTTCCCGAGTTCCTGTTTCGCCTGCTGATTCCGCTGGGCGCATTGTTTGTGATGACCGTGCTGGCGCTGGTGATGCTGCCCTTCAGCGAGTCCAGGGCACCGCTGGCCCGCCTGCTCGACATGCACGGAGGCCGCCTGATCGCGGTCGAAGTCGCCGCCCTGGCGGTGGTGGGGCTGCTGGCACTGGTGACCGACAGACTCAGTACGCTGTCGCAGTCGAAATCCACGGCAGATGACAGCAGGGTGGGTTCTCCGGGCACGGATTCCGCCGAGGATGCCCGTCCGCCTGCGGCCACGCAGACCTCAAACGAGACAGTTTAAGCCGTTCTTCATTTCGCCTGGCGGGAATCGTGGCTCCTCCGCTGTTGAAGCCGCCCGTGTTTCCGCTGTCTTTCGGTGTTCCCTCTTCGGGGATCGCCCGGCTGCGGGGAGGATCGTGAATTCATGTTCGACAGTGTGAAACGGGAAATCGAAGAGCTGCGGAAGCAGATCCGGCACCATAACCGCCTGTATTACGATCAGGCGGAGCAGGAAATCACCGACCGCGAGTATGACCGCCTAATGCAGCGGCTGCAGGAACTGGAACAGCAGCACCCGGAGTACGACACTCCCGACAGCCCGTCGCATAAGGTGGGTGGAGCGCCCATCGCCGGTTTCGTGACGGTGCCGCACCGGGTGCCCATGCTGTCGGTCGATAACATCTTCGAGGAATCCGGCCTGGCCGGGTTCGATCTGCGGATCCGCCAGCGGCTGGGCCTGCCGATCGCCGGACTGAAAGTGGCGGAAGACGTCGAGGAGGTGGAAGACGGAGAAGCCGCAGTCACCGGTGCTGCCGCCGAGGCGGACAATGACGACACACCGGAAACGGAGCCCCTTGAGCAGGAAGCCGCGGATCTGCCTCCGCTGGAATATACCGTCGAGTACAAGATTGACGGTGTGGCACTGTCGGTGCTGTATGAAGAGGGGCAGCTGGTTCGAGGGGTCACGCGGGGGAATGGCGTCGAGGGAGACGACGTGACCCACAACGCCCGCACGGTGCTGGGGCTGCCCCTGCAGCTGACGGGTGACGATATTCCTCCCGTGCTGGAAGTTCGCGGCGAGGCCTGGATTTCCAATGCCGATTTCGCCCACATGAAGGCCCGGCAGGAGGCCGACGGAGAGAAGCAGTTCGCCAACCCCCGCAATACGGCGGCCGGGGCACTGAAGCTGCTCGACCCGAAACTGTGTGCCGAACGGAGGCTGCGGTTTTTCGCACACGGTGTGGGCGCCATGGAGGGAGGAAACCTCACCTCGCAGACGGAACTGCTCTCCGCACTGGAGCAATGGGGAGTTGATGTCACGCCCCACGTGAAGAGCTTCGACACGATGGCGACTGCACTGGAATACGGGCACCAGCTGGCTGGCGAAATTCACTCGCTGGGGTTTGAGGTCGATGGCATTGTCTTCAAGGTGAATGATTTCGCTACCCGCGAACTGCTGGGCAGCAACAGCCGCAGTCCCCGCTGGGTGGTCGCATGGAAGTGGGAAAAGTACGACG
>JAGQPV010000127.1:0-7451 GCA_020426545.1 Planctomycetaceae bacterium | reverse complement strand
TGAACGAGATTGTGGTGCAGGTGGGCAAAACCGGGGCCCTCACCCCGGTGGCCCTGCTGGAACCGGTGGAAATCGACCAGACGATTGTCTCCCGCGCCAGCCTGCATAATGCCGACGAAATCGCCCGGCTGGGTGTAAAGACCGGCGACCAGGTGGTGGTGGAGAAGGCGGGCAAGATTATTCCCCACGTAGTGCGGGTGGAGGAACACCTGCGAACCGGTGACGAACAGGACTTCGAGTTCCCCGCGGAATGTCCCGAATGTGGCACCCCCGTGGTGCGGGATGAAGACGGAGTTTACATTCGCTGCCCTAATACCGGGTGCCCGGCTCAGTTGCGGGAGACGCTGAAATATTTCGCCTCCCGCACGGCGATGGATATCGACGGGCTGGGCAGCAAACTGGTGGAGCAGCTGCTCGAAGCACGGTTGGTGGCCAGCATTCCCGATCTGTATCGGTTACCGGAGCGACGGGACAGCCTGCTGGAACTGGAGCGAATGGGCGAGAAATCGGTCGATCGCCTGCTGGAGGGGATTGAACGATCGCGGAACCAGCCCGCATGGCGACTGCTGGCCGGGTTGAATATCCGCCATGTCGGCACCAGTAATGCGCGGGTGCTGCTGAAGCAGTTCGGCACCATCGACTGCCTGGCCAGCCAGACGGAAGAACGGCTGGCCGAAGTCCACGAGATTGGCGAGGCAATCGCCACCTCGGTGCATGCCTTCTTTCAATCGCCGGCAGGCCAGCAGCTGCTGCAGGAACTGCAGGCACTGGGCCTCAACCTCGGCGAACCGGTTCCCGAAGGAGGAGCTGAAGCCCCTGGCGGCCCGCTGGAAGGCAAAACGGTGGTCGTCACGGGCACGCTGGAACAGTTCACCCGCGATGAAGCGAAGGAGCTGATTCTGCAGCACGGAGGGAAGGCTTCCTCCAGCGTCTCGAAGAAAACAGATTTCGTGGTGGCCGGCAAAGACCCCGGCAGCAAGCTGGAGAAAGCCCGCAAGCTGAATGTGCGGGTACTCACGGAAGAGGAACTGGTTGCGCTGCTGGGGGCCCGGTGATCAACGGGCAGGCAGATTCTGCAACAGCAGCGAAACCGGACAACGGAAAACCGACCGATGTTTGAAGATGCGAGATCTCTGCTGGCGCTGGAACTCAGCCCGGGTGAACGGCTTCTGTGGGCGGGCCAGCCGAGGAAAGGGCTGATGTTCCGTCAGATCGACGTGATCATGATTCCCTTCAGCCTCATGTTCTGTGGCTTTGCTGTCTTCTGGGAATACATGGTGCTGCGGATGGAGGCTCCGCTGGATTTTGCCCTGTTTGGCCTGCTGTTTGTCGCGGTGGGACTGTATCTGCTGATTGGCCGGTACTTTGTCGATGCCTGGCAGCGGGCCCGCACGTTTTACGGCGTCACATCAGACCGCATTCTGATCATCAGCGGGATTCACCAGCGATCCACTCGCTCCATCCCGCTCGATCAGCTGAAGGAACTCTCGCTGACCGAGCGGAGCGACGGCACGGGATCGGTGACACTGGGACCGGAACTTGCCATCATCACCCCGCAGACGGGAACACGGCGGCCGACAGTCCACCGGGGACTGGGGCCTCGTTTCGATGAAATCGAACACGTGCGGGAAGTGTACGAGATCATTCGCGCCGCGCAGCAGAACAGCCAGTGGGCGAAATGATTTCCACACACTGGCTGTGATTCATCGGCTGTTCCGGTTTGACTGCGGCTGGCGTGGCGGATGGGACTCAGTGCTTCCTCGTCTCGTAAATGCGGGGCCGGCCTTCTTTGCCGATCTGCAGCGTGTAGGATCCTCCGTCCTGCGACACGGAGGCCTTCACCATCACGCCTTCGCAGCCTTCCGTCTCACCCGTATTGGCGATGAATTCCGCCGGGGTCTGCCCGGCTGCATCCAGTTTGACGTTGCGGTGCAGCTGATACAGGTGCTCCAGCGATTTCACCTTCCGCAGCGTGGCAATGGTTTCCGGATGACCGCCTTTGGTGGGGCCGTTGCACATCACGGCGACCACCGGGTCGATGGCCAGCACCAGCGCCGGGTTATTGCTGGTGGGCAGCCCATGGTGCGTCACCATGAACAGGTCAACCTTGCCCACCGAGTTACGCGGAGTGACCAGCTTCGACTGGATGTTCCATGTCAGGTCGCCACAGCACAGGAACCGGAAACTGCCGAATTTCAGCAGCAGCGTGATGCTGGCCGCGTTGTCGCTGGTGTCTTCCGGCTTGGCCGTCTGGTCTTTCGCGTGGGGATTGGCCTCGCCCCGGCTGGGAATCACCTCGCGGCTGGCGGTCAGCACTTCGACTTCCAGCGGTGTCCGCCCAGCCTGCTTCAGCGGCAGTTTGTCGCCCGCGGCGAGCGTTTTTGATCCGTTTTGACTGGCAGCCCGGTACAGTGCCACCCGGTCCACAAACTTCGGATCTTCCTGCAGCGCATCGGGAATGCCCCGGTCCCAGAAGTTCTTGATGGGGATCTCGGTGCTCAGTGCGGCATGATTGCCGTAATGATCGAGATGCCAGTGGCTGACGACCGCATGATCAATCTGCTTCAGGCCGGCCACATCCCGCACGGTGTGCAGAATGCGGTCCCGGTCGCGTCCGCCGAAATCGGGATAGCCGGAATCAATCAGCACCGATTCGCCGGCCGGAGTCACGATCAGCGTGGCGGCTCCCCCTTCGACATCAATGAAGTAGATATCCAGTCGTCCCGAAGTCTCCGCTGCCATGGCCCCCGACGAACACAGAACAGTCAGCAGCAGGCAGAACGCCTGGATGCCCCTGCGAAAATCGAAATCCAATGGCTTCATTCGGCAGCACATCATGAATGGTTTCTCCGGGAAGCAGGGAACAGTTTTGGTGATTCCAGCGGGATGCACCCGACCGGCCTGAGTGTACCTGCGGGAAGGAGTGCAGTCACCAATGGAACCTGACCGGTTCTTCCGGGTGTTCACCGCGGGGGGCTGTGCGGCATGTGCCGGCAGAGGAACCGGGACCGTTCAGCGGGACTCCTCCGCACAGGGGGAATGCAGCAGATGGCTGTAACACGGGAGGCGGCAGCAGGTTGACAGATGTCGAAATTCATTGATTCCCGTTCGTTGATACGTTACATTCGTCGGTTGACTGAACTCACAGTCCGAACCGGTCTCCCCGCCGGAGACTGCTCCTTCAGCCCGTAACCTGCCACATCCCGGCAGGTTCGAGCGTGTGCTGCCGCCTGCCGTGCGGAATCTCCGGCAGGTTCCCGGTCAGTCCGCAGGTCGCTTCAAGTGCCTGTACCAGTGAAGAAAGCAGGTTGGATGCTGCAACACACACGTCCAGGTTTCTTCTGCCTCACGAACCGCGTACTGAAGTTCGCAGTTCTGGCTGCCGGTTTCGCTGGTGCGGGATCAGCCGGTACAGGTGCGGTTTTTGCGGCGGAACCCGTGGAAGCTCCCCGGCCCGTTCAGCGGCAGGTCGAGCACAGCCTGACTTCGGGTCAGCTCGATTCACTGGTGCTGCAGGAACTGGACGAAATCGACGATTTCCAGCTGGCGGGAGACGAAGAATTCCTGCGGCGGGCCTCGTTTGATCTGATCGGTCGACCGCCCACCGTCGAGGAACTCACGGAGTTTCTGTCCGCTCCCACCGTGGATCGGCGGGAGCATGCCATCAACCGGTTGCTGCTCGACCCGGCCTGGGGCACGACCCAGGCCATTTACTGGAGCGATACGATCAGCTTCCGGGTTCCACCTCCGGAACTGACGTTTCTGGATTACCGGCCGCTGAAAAAGTGGCTGGCCACGGAACTCAACGAGGGTACTCCGTGGGACCGGATTGTGGCCGATCTGCTGACCGGCACAGGAGAGGTTGCCACCCATCCCGATGCCACCTTCGTGGCCTATCACCAGGGGAATCCCACCAAACTGGCCGCGGAGACCGCCCGCATTTTCCTGGGGGTGCAGATTCAGTGTGCGGAATGTCATGATCACCCCTTCGATCACTGGAAACGGGAGCAGTTTCACCAGCTGGCCGCGTTTTTTGTGCGTTCCAAGGTGAAAATGCCCTGGAATGAAGGGCCGAAGACGGTTGTATCTGATGCCGGCAAAGGCGAATACCGGATGCCCGATGCCATGGATCCCCGGAAAAAGGGAGCGGAAATGCCGCCCGCTTTCCTGGCCGGCAATCCCGTCGGCACCGGACGTTCCGACCTGGAACGTCGCCGGGAACTGGCCACTCTGCTGACGGCTCCGGAGAATCCGTGGTTTGCCAAATCAACGGTCAACCGTCTGTGGGCTCAGCTGATGGGCCGCGGATTCTACGATCCAGTCGATGACCTGAGCGCTGCCCAGGTACAGCACCTGCCCGCGGTTCACGAAGCACTGACCGCGGAGTTTATCCGGTCCGGGTTCGACGTCCGGCATATTGTGCGGCTGATTGTCGGTACGCGGGCCTACCAGCAGTCGCTGGCCACCAGTGGCGAGCAGGAACGTCCGCTGTTCGCCGCAGCCCGCACTGGTCGGCTGCCTGGCGATGCCGTGTACGACGCTCTGCTGACGGCCCTCGAACTGCCGGATGTCCGCCCGCCGACTCCCAAACCGACAGCCGCCATTCGATTCCCGGTTCCTCCCAAAAGCACACGGGAAACCTTCGCGGCGATATTCGGTTACGATCCCTCGCTCAGTCCGGCACACCGGATGAGGAATATGGATCAGGCCATGCTGCTGATGAACGGGAAGCAGCTGCAGCAGCAGATCGATTCCCGTCCCGACAGCGGTACGATTCTCGCCGGTCTGCTGCAGGAAGAGTCGGACAATGCGAAAGCCATTCACCAGCTGTTCCTGATTGTGCTGGCCCGGGCACCGACGCTGGCGGAAGCCCGGCTGTGCCTGGCACATGTGGAGCAGGCCGAAAGTCGGGGAGCAGGGTTCGAAGATCTGCTCTGGTCGCTGATTAATTCCGCGGAGTTCACCACCCGGCGGTAGACTGCCGCCTGGTTTACGCTTCAGCTGCGGTCATCGCGTTGAAGTCACGACCGGGCGGGCCTATGGAACAGCTGCCGGCAAGTGGCGGCTGCAGACGAGCAGGAGCTGAACATGCTGCGTCCTACTGTCGACCTGGGTGTGACCAGGCATGGCCTGGTGCGTCGACGTGATTTCATGAAAACGCTGGGCGGGGCCGGTGCCGCTGCCGGCACGCTGTCACTGGGCTGGCACGACATGCTGCTGGCCTCGGCGGAATCGCTCCGCAAACGCGGTAAATCCATGATTCTTCTGTGGATGGACGGCGGCCCCAGCCAGTACGACACGTTCAATCCCAAGATCGGTTCGCAGTATCAGGGCCCGGCCCGGGCGATCTCCACTGCGGTTCCCGGCGTTGTTTTTGCCGATTTCTGGCCGCAGATGGCTTCCGAAATGGGCCGGCTGGCCGTGATCCGCTCGATGCTCAGTTCCGAAGCCGAGCACGACCGGGCCATTACACTGGTTCGCACCGGTTATCCGCCGACAGTCGCCGTGCGTTATCCCACGTTCGGATCCATCGTGGCGATGAAGCGGGAAGCGGAGGAAATCGATCTGCCCTCGTTTGTGCGGATCGGCAAACCGCGAATCGCCACCCGGGATGTCGATTCCGGTGTCCTGGGCACGCGGTATTCTTCCTTCAACATCGATCGGGCCGGCACTTTGCCGCCGAATGTCCGGCCTTCCGCGCCGGCCGATGTCCTCCGCCGTCGCCTGGCACTCACCAGCCAGCTGGACAGCCAGTTTGCTGTCGCCGGAGGTGCCGACGAGGTTGCCAGAAAGTCCGATGTTTACCAGCGGACTTCCCGCTTTGTGCTCAGTCCCCGGCTGAACACGTTCAATCTCGATGAGGAACCCGACAGCCTGCGGGATGCTTACGGACGCTCCGATTTCGGCCAGGGCTGTCTGCTGGCCCGGCGTCTGGTCGAGCAGGGGGTGAGCTTCGTGGAAGTCATCAGCACCGGCGGTCGCAATGACGCCGGCTGGGACACCCATGGCAACGGTTTCCGGGATCAGCCCCACCTGTGTGCCGAAGCCGATTCAGCCTGTGCCACATTGCTGCGTGATCTGGCCGACCGCGGAAAGCTGGACGACACGCTGGTGGTCTGGATGGGCGAATTCGGCCGCACCCCCAGAATCAAGCCGGATGGTGGACGCGACCATTACCCGAAAGGCTGGCTGACGGTCATGGCGGGCGGTGGTGTCTCGGGTGGTCAGGTCATCGGGGCGACGGATTTTGACGGCGTCGATGTGGTTGACCGGCCGATTTCCGTGCAGGATCTGTGTGTCAGTTTCTGCAGGGTACTGGGAATCAATCCCCGTGATGAATACCACACCACCGATGCCCGGCCGATCAAACTGGTCGATGGTGGCGAAGTCATTCCGGAACTGTTCAGCTGACAGTCGCACTGGCGGCGAAGGAACTCTTCACGCGGCCCCCCGCACGGCTGTCTGGCGGTCTGCGCCGGCGTTCGAACAACTGTCCGCCCTGCCGGAACGCGGGTTTTTGGGAGTCGGAACGGCCCGTTCACCGGTCAGAGAGTCCGGGCGGAAGTCGGTCATTCTACTGAACATTTTTCGTGACCTGCCGCGGAACGGGAATTTTCCACTCTACTTTCCGCGCGGAGCGGTATACACTGCCTGACATGCTGACCGGGTTTCAGGTTCCGGCAGATCTCCGTCAGACAGATTTCGCGGCGGAATTTTCGCTCCGTCCCGCGGGTGGACAGCCCTCTGAAGAATGACGCAACCTGCGGTATTGTGTCAGGTTGCGCTTTTTGTATTGGGGAATCGTCCACCTGCCGCCTCCAGGCGGATTTCCGTTTTTCAGATTTTCTGCAAAATCACCTGAACCTTTCTGCCGGAAGAACCGTCTTCACGAGCAGGAGAGAGTTCGTTCATCAGCAGGACGCGGGGGCTGTTCTGAAAAAGCCCGCCCGATCGTTTCTGAGGTGAACAGGCTCCGGCCAGACGAACAATTCGTCTGTTCACTGTGGGGCAGCACGTCTGCTGCCCGCATCTGAACCTGATGGTTCATCAGGTTCGCTGGTACTGCGGAAAAACCGCAGGAGGTGTCACAATGCTGCGCAATATCGCTACCGATTCGGCCCGGACCAACGACCTGCAGGCTCAGCTCGAGCTGATCTGGATCGCTGCCGACGCCGTGCGCGCTGATGCCGCCTGGAGGTTTTCCCGTCAAGGGAGAAGTCTGTCGGTATCCGTACATGGCATGCGACGGCCGGATCATAAACCGAGTGAACCTGCGCCTGGCGTCGGTAAACCCGGTGTCAGCACGACCGCGGACGGCGGGAAGTATACCGGCAGTTCAGCCGGCTCCCCGTCTTCAGTGAGGGTGCTGACAGACGGCCTGCCAGGTTCATGTACGTCGATGCTATTGCAGGTGCGGGAAATCGGGGCTGTCAGCCCGTCGCTTTCCAGCT
>JAGQPV010000126.1 GCA_020426545.1 Planctomycetaceae bacterium | reverse complement strand
TCCGTCGGGCAGAGCCGGTACAACCTCTGTTCAACGCAGTTCGACGGATGCGGCCGCCGCATCTCTCGTAGCGACACTTCACAGGAAGTGTTTCAGTCTTTTCCAGTACAGTCTGACGAATCCGGAAAGGCCCACCGCCGGTGCCGCCTCTGCTTCCGCCGTCAAAGACCGAAGTTTTCCGATTGGCGGAAGGGAAGCCACAGAAGCCGGCACCGGGGGACGATTCTAATTCACGTTTCCTGCCGAGTTACGCGGCGCGCTCGAGAACGTCATCGGCCGGTTCGGAGATCTGACCGTTCTGCAGTTTCACCTGCCGGGCGGCACGGCGGGCAGCGGCAGGGTCATGGGTAACCATTATAATCGTGCGTCCGTCGCTCACGAACCGGTCGAACAGCGAAAGTACGACCTCGCAACTGTCCGGGTCGAGATTGCCGGTTGGCTCGTCCGCCAGGATCACGCCAGGATCGTTTGCCAGCGTGCGGGCGAGGGCTACCCGCTGCTGCTGCCCCGTGCTCAATTCGCCCGGTTTGTGGTCCATCCGCTCGGCAAGCCCCACCTGTTCCAGCAGAGCGGCGGCACGGTCGCGCTGTTCGGCCGACGGCAGACCGTGCAGAAACAGCGGCACCTGAACGTTCTCAACGGCGGTCAGATAGGGGATGAGGTTAAACGTCTGAAACACGAAACCGATCGCCTTCCGCCTCCACTGTGTTCGCTCCGCAACAGCCAGGTCGTACAGCGACTGCCCGTCATACACGACCCTGCCGGTATCCGGTGAGAGCATGCCCCCCAGCATGGACAGCAGCGTTGTCTTGCCGCTGCCGCTCGGGCCGACGACCGCGACGTATTCTCCAGTCTCGACAGTGAAAGACTCCGCATGGAAGGCGAGCACTTCCTGCTGCCGCCGCCGATAACTCTTGACGATATTCTGCAGTTCATACATCACTCAGACCTCCTGAAAGCAGCTGCAGGGATCCAGCCTGGCGGCTGAGCAGGCTGGCCACAATGCAGCCAGCGTCGAAACAGCAATCGCCGCTCCAGCGGCTGCGGCCATCAGTTCGGGCAGCGGGGTGACCGTCACTCCTGCCCACTGCGAGCCGAACAAGTGGGCAGTCACCAGCCCCAGTGCGCAGCCACCGATGGCGCCGACGGTACCGACCAGGAATGCCTTGAGCAGAAACATCCGCGTCACCAGCCCCGGAGTTGCACCGAGGGCCATCAGTGTTCCGATCTCCCGCCGCCGCTCCCGGACGTTTGCCGAAACCGTGCTGGCAACGCTCGCTCCGCCCACGATCACCAGAATACTCAGCACCAGCAGCGACACCCGGCTCATCAGGCGGTTCACTCCCACCTGCGTGGAAACGACCTGTGAAATCGTGACGACTTTGGCATCCGGCAGCAGCTCCGAAAGCGATGGAACCAGGTCTCCGGCTGCGTCCTCGCAGCAGCCGATCACTTCGATGGCATTGACCACTTCACCCGAGCCGGTGAGCCGCTGCACCGTGTGCAGGTGGGCAAACACGCGGGAGTCGTCGATGGTGCCGGTCCTGGGCAGCACGGCGAGTACGGTCAACTTCTCACCCAGCACATCGATCTTCTGGCCCTCCTCGACTCCGGCGAACTGGGCGACGTCGGCTCCCACGATTGCTTCGTTGCCAGCAAGCTGGTCCACCGTCCGCTGCGTCGCCAGCGCTTTAGGAGCCGTATCGTAGGTCTTGGGGCCGCACGCAGCCCGGCTGCAGCCGGTATCCACGCCGGAAAGCAGTGAGATCGACTGCCACGCAGATCGGGCCTGGAACTCAGCCTGCGGCAGAATACCAGTTAGGGTGATTCCATGGTCTCCCAGTTCGGTCGAGACGCACAACCTGGGCGAAAGCCGCTCGACTCCGGGCAGGCCCGCCAGGAGGATGGTTGAGACGTGCGACTCCGGCAGCGTTCGGTCTGTCAGATCGGCTGAGTAATAGTCCTGCAGGGACGACCTGGCTGGCAGCACCAGCACATTCGCACCCAGTGACTGCAGCTGCTGGCCCACTTCCCGCTCCGAGAATTCTGTAACATGCCGGATGGCCACCAGTGCGGTCACCCCCAGCAGGATGGCAAGCGTGCTGGTGAGCATGGCCATCGGCCGCTCCCGCAGTTCGCGCCAGACAAGGCTCTTCAGAGACACAGTTCTCCTCCATGTTTAAGCCGACCCGTGGCGGCAGAGGGCCCCCGGGGAGCACCACGTAATGCAGTCTGTACCATCAGTCCGATGGCCGATTGCATTGGCTGGATGCTCCCGGCAGCCTCTCCGCAGCCACTGGCAGTCAGTAGATTCAGTACGTCACCGTGAGACTTAGAGACTGTCCGGAATCCCGGTGTCATCTCAGCCGCATGCATGCAGGCTGAAATAGAGGCACAAGTTATGACAGGAGACCAGAATTCCCGGACAGGCAGTCACCGCCCGGCTACTTCTTCAGCCGGCAGTTCGGATCGTCGCAGCACTTGCCGGCCTTGAAGAGTGCGGCCGCGATATCGTTCTTTGAAGCGGACGGACCGAACTTACCGACCACCACGCCGGGAGGTGCCAGCAGCAGCGTGTTCGTGGTCTTTTCCGCGGGATTGAGCTGCATGCGGTTCAGAAACTTTGCTTCCCGCGGGTCCGAGGCCCGCACAGAGGTCACCGTAAGGCGGCCTTTGAAATGCGGATCGGCACAGAATTCCCGAACCGCAGCCGGTGAGGGAGACTGCGACGTACCTTCGACGCTGACGAGTACCAGTTTGCCTTCCTGCAGCGATTTCATAGCAAACATCATCGTGGGCGTGACGAATGCACCCTCAATGCTTTCCGCCGTGATGCGTTGCGTAAAGACACCGGTCACAGCGCCGTTGGGCGCGATGGCCAGTGTAATCGGCATGGGGGCACGGCCGACCTCGTACTTCGCGACGAGGGCCTGTTCTGCAGGATCGTTCGCGTTCACAGACGCCAGGAAGGCCTGTCCGGCTCTGGCCGCAAGCCCCTCGTTCAGTGTCCTGGCCATGGCCTTCGTCGCGTTATCGTTCTGCTTGTAGAAGAGCAGGAACATGTATCTGCCTTCGACAGCCGCTCGCGCAGCGGCCTTCTGCGTTCTGCTACTGGGGGAGAGCGGCTGAACCTGCTGTGCCATCGCTGCAGGGGAGCCGGCCAGGATCATCAGTGCGGCGATTGCTGCTGTACTGAGCATCTTGAGTTTCAGTGGGCGTGGCATGGGAATTCCTTTTCCGGAACAGTGCCTTCGATGAAAGTGGTTTTGTCGGAGCAACGTGCGCAGTAACCGCGGAAACTGCTGTGGCACAGGGCTGCCGTCAGCAGGTGCGGTAGCAGACGTCCGGATACGGGACGTGCGGAAACAAAGCGCGGGAGAGGTGTCGCATTGCCGGTCCGGCGATGAAGCCAGCGACGGCGCGACGGCAGCCGACTGCTGCCAGAGAATGCGGGGCAACTTCTGCTTACACAGGCGCAAGCAGGCAATGCCGCTCTTAGAGCAGGAGAGACGCGAGAACGATGCAGCGATCCCGGCCAGCAGGAGCCCGGGAGTCAGCCCGTCTGCACGATTGATGCCGGGATGCAGAGGCTGCTATCCCTGGCTGACATTCCGGGATCACGTTGAAGAATGCGATATCACCGCACGAAAGCTCAAGATCGTTCTCGGAGAGGACCGCTCCCTGACAGAGGCAGTTGCAATGCCACTCGTTCTGCCGGACGGGGGCATCTTCAGCGGGTGGGCTCGGGATCCTGCAGCATGAACAGCCCTGCACTTTCGGCACAGTCTCTCCGGTTCCCCCACCGGCGCAAAACGCCGGGCCGGCGAGCAGCAAGAGCGAAAGGCAGAGAGTTGTTATGGCTCGGAACATGTTGGCGGATTCTACTCATCACTTCAGTTTGTGAGAAGACCGATCAGGCGGGACTGCGGCGCCTCGGCGCCTGCCACTGAATAGATCGGCTCGGCGGAGGAATCGGCACCAGTGTCTTGCCCGCAAATTCGGAGTTTCTGGACGAGGAATCAGAACGGAATAATCCGGCTCAACCTGAACGCTCGGTCGGACCGATTTCTCAGCCGTGAGGGCTCCAGTGCGTCGTGAACTGCAGGAGGCGGAACAATGACTAGAAATCTCAGTCCGTCCTGTGCCTGTCTGTTGATCCTGGTTTCCGGTCTGCCAGCAAAATCGTTCTGTGCATCTGCGGAGTGCATTGTTTCAGTTCGGCCTGACGATACCGGCAGTACCTGCCGACTGTGTGACTGCAGGGCCAGGCCGCGCAGCAGCGAACAGCGTCGAACGGGTTGCCCACTTCCCTGCGACTGTCCCCTGTGCCAGGCCTCTGCCGGCCTCTTCTGCGTCTGCACATCCAGCACGAACTCCCGGCCGGGTTTGCCCTCGGTCGTCTGCTGCAGAGGAACGGGGAACTGGAGGGGCCGCCAGCGGGCAGCCAGAATCATGCCGCCTGATCCCCGACCAGGTGCAGGGCTTCCTTCCTGTGAGACGGCTCCGGCGAGGCTGCTGCTGTAGGATGCGGGTGGACAGTACCGATGACGGTTCCACACATTCACAGTTCTGTCTTGACGATGGTTCCCTCTGCGGGACGAATCGCCGGAGATCTCCCATGCCGCGCCTTTTCCGCTCTCGACTCATGGTTACCGCTCTGACACTGCTGACCCCTTCCTGCGCCCATGTCGCAGCTCCGGTCGCGCAGTCTCCCCGGCCGCCTTCCACACCTGCTTCGCGTGACGAACCAATAACATTCGGTCCCCGTGCATCACGCGCTGGCTCTCAGGCTGATCAGCGAACCGCAGGCAGTACAGCGACAGTCAGAACTGATCTCATTCAGCAGGTCGAGTTTGAGGAAAGCAGCCTGCCGGGTCCGGAAATCGCTCCCCCTCCGCCTGCTCCGCCTGAAGCTGACGGCGACAGAGACGCAATCGGTCCTGAGCAGGCCACGTCTGATGGTGCGAAGGCCGATGTGCCTCCCGAAGATATACGCCCCGATCACACTGAAGCGGACCTGGCTTCCGGGTCGGTTCTCACGGTTGACGAGCTGGAACAGATCGCGCTGACAAACAATCCGACCGTGCAGCAGGCAGCGGCCGTTGTGGAGAAGGCCAGAGGGATTCGCAGGCAGGTCGGCCTCTATCCCAATCCGACGATAGGCTATTCGGGCGAGGAAATCGGCGACGATGGAACGGCCGGCAAGCAGGGAGGCTTCATCTCACAGACGATAGTGACAGGCGGGAAGCTGAGCCTGAACCGGGCAGTGACCGATCAGGAAATCAGCAACCTGATCTGGGAACTCGATGCTCAGCGGTATCGCGTCCGCAATTCCGTCCGACGGCAGTTCTACGAGGCACTCGGTGCTCAGCGGCGGGTCGAGGTCGCCCGCGAGCTGCTCGGCATCGTGGAGCGGGGAGTCGAGACTTCTGAAGGTCTGCTCAAAGGGCAGGAAGTGGCAAAGCCGGACGTGCTGCAGGCGAAGATCCAGTTCAGCGAGGTTCGCATTCTGCTGCGAAATGCCGAGTACGACTTTGAGGCGGCATGGAAACAGTTGACGAGCCTGATCGGGCAGCCCCAGATGCCGCCGACGGCGCTTGCCGGGAGTCTGGAAGACGGAATTCCTGCTTGTGAGTTTGAAGCGGTGTTCGCTCAACTGATGAGCATCAGCCCGGAACTGCAGGCGGCTCGGTCGCGTGTGGCACGTGCCCGAGTACAGATTCGACGCCAGGAAGTCCAGCCGATCCCCAACGTGCTCGCTCAGGCGGGTGTGTCGCACGATAACGCCAGCGGCGATGATCTCACCAGCATTCAGCTCGGTATCCCGCTGCCAATCTTCAACCGAAATCAGGGAAATATTCACCTGGCCGTGGCGGAGCACCGACGGGCTGTCAGCGATCTTCGACGGCTGGAGCTGTCACTGCGGGTTCGTCTGGCCGACGCGTTCCGCGACTATTCCCAGGCACAGAACCAGGTCTCCCAGTACCGTAACCAGATTCTGCCGACAGCCCGGGAAAACCTGGACCTGACTGAGGAAGGCTATCGTGCCGGCGAGTTTGATCTGATCCGCGTGCTGACCGCACGTCGCAGCGTCATTGAGGCCAATCTCGCCTACATTCGCTCGCTGGTGAGTGCCCGGCAGGCTCATGTCGAGATCACGGGACTGCTGCTCACCGGCGGACTCAACGACATTCCCGACGCCGTGGGCAGCAATCTGGAGGGCATCGGCCTGAGAGATGAAACACTCAGCAGTCAGTAAGTCGCCCCAAGTGAACTCGAGGCGACAGGGCAGCAGCTTCAGCGGCTGAGGGGGATAACAACCGGTCCGACAAGTTGTTCCGGAGGCGATCCCCCGCAGCCTGCCGGCCGGGCGGAGGGACAGACCGGCCAGCCGACACACTTTCTCAGGGGGCTCTCCTCGGACACTCAGCGAGGCGTCGAACGCGGACTCTGACTCTGGCGACCCGCCGGCGGATGGGTATGACGGGTCTCGAAACCGGCCCCTTCCAGCCAGGTCAGCCAGCGCTCAGCCGTGGCGTGGTCCTCCACGCGAATGGTGGACCAGATTGGGCAGCGGAAGGTCACATCGGCATGGTCACCGTGCCGGTCTTCGCGGACCTCGCAGCCGAGCTGCTTCAGGCCGGTAACAATCCGTTCCCGGTCGGCGGCGCGGCGACCATCGAAATGCAGTGTCTTCCATTCCGCCTGTCGGAATTCGACCGCCTCGGGGCCGTGCAGCAGACGTTCGTCGATGTGCCCGTGCCACACGTCGAAGCCGGCCGCCTCAAGCCACGCTGCCCACCGCACGGCGCCGTCATGCGTCTTCACCGTGAGCTGCCGCCATTCGGGGCAGGAATAGATCACATCAATGTGCCCGGCGTGCCGGTCGAGGCTCGCCCGGGCGCCGATCCGCTGGAGCAACTGCAGGTGCTGCTCAGCCCTGGCGGCGTCGTCAAAGTGCTGCTCCTTGGCGGCAGTCAGACGGAAAGCAAGGATCTCTGGATGATCGTGCCCCGCCTCATGGCTGTGCCCGGCATGATCGTGGTCGTGTCCGGGGGCCGCCGGGGCTGCTGCCGGCAGAGCCAGAATGGCGGCGGTGAGCATCGCAGCAGCCAGTGCCGCTGCGGGTCGGGATGTGGCGCAGATCTTCATCAGGATACCTTTCGAGAAGCGCTGTCCCGCGTGTACTTCCTACACACGCGTGTAACCGTTTTCTGCCATTGAATTGTCGCTTCCGTTGCCGGATTCTGCTGCAGGTCCGTCCGGGCTGCCTGCCTGAACCCCCTGAATGTTCAACGTGTGTTTTTTCGACCATCGGCATTTCTGTGTGCGATTTCTGTACCACCCGCCTGGTTTCCTTCAGCCCGAACAGCCAGGTCAGGGCCGGGTAGACTTAGAAGTCCATCAGTGGTGCTGATCAGTCCGCCGAGGCCCGGTTCGCCAGAGGCCAGCACCAGCGGCACCAGATCGATCCCGGAGGTCATGGACGGTCGTCGCAGGGTGACGCGAACGTCGTGCCATCGCATGCGCA
Organism: Planctomycetaceae bacterium; assembly: GCA_020426545.1. GTDB lineage: Bacteria > Planctomycetota > Planctomycetia > Planctomycetales > Planctomycetaceae > JAGQPV01. The sequence goes on along the minus strand of JAGQPV010000126.1, from coordinate 4,011 downwards.
ACTTCAGGCCGCTGGCCGGAAAAGCCTGTCGCCATCAACCGCCCGCATAAAGGCAGCTTCACATAACCTCTTAAGAGATTGGGGGTTCCGGCAGCGCCCCTGCGGGCGGGCCGTATGCAATATCGCCGACCGAAGCTTTTTCTTCTCCGCTTCTGGTGACGAGTATCACCGCGCAAAGTACCATCAAATGGATGGCACACTGTGTCACATTGATGTCCCGCCGGTTCAAACAGTTGCGGAAAGCCCCTGCTGATACTGCCAGCACCTGCAACCTGCAGTTCGCTGCCGCGGGGAAGCGGAGCGGGAAGAGATAAAGGGAAGGTGCTGTCAGCGGCAACCCGGCCGGAAAGCGACTGCGAGAATCTGCCAGCGTGCGCAAGCGGCGCAGGATCACCACCAGAAGAAGTCATGCAGGTCGTCGTCCGTCCTGATGACGTCGCCCTTGGGAATTCCTGGCAGGAATGAACCGCGGAAACCGAATATGGTCCCGCTTTCCGTGACTGGCGAAAATGGCGACTGCCGGCCGATTACGCCTGGCATGGTGGGTCCGCCAGCAGGGCCTTTGCTTATTCCACAAGGCCGAGGCTGGTGAAGAGTCGTTGAGATTGCCGTGTGAAGCTGCGGATTCTGGATGCGAAGTTGCCGGTGTCCTTGCACCGCAGCCAGTTCAGAGCCGCGTTCCGCAGCGAGGCCAGGTTCTGCGGAGCATCGCCGCATGAAATGGTGCAGCGGTCTTCGTCGAAGGTGGTGTCCCGCACATAATGCACTCCGTTTTCAATCGCGTCCCAGTGGCGGCGAATCAGTTTCTGCAGCCGGGCCGCATCGGCCTGCGTGCGGGTCAGCGAGGTGACGAAATATGTCGTCTCCTGCGCGTCGACCCCGTGGTGCCGCCGCTTTCGAATCACCCGGCCAACCTGGGCCACGTGCGGCCAGTCAACGTGACTGTTGAGCGAAACTGTGGTCGTCACCGTGCGGTGTTCCAGCCGTCCATGGCCTTTGTCCGCCTCGGTGTGCTCCTCGCGTTCCAGCTCACGCTGACGTTGTCCCCAGGGGGAAAACGCCGCCGGGCTGGCAGCAAATTCCTGCTCGATATCCCGCATGAGAGCGGATTGATTCCCCTTCACGGGAAACAGGTAATCGCCTCCCGAATCAACAATTTTCTGACACACGTCCCGCTGGCAGAAGGCCGCATCACCGATGATCACCGTGCCGTCGAGTACCAGCGAGGTGAGCAGCTGCAGGGCGGCTTTATGCTCGTTGGTCTCCGGGGCCACCTGCTGCTGCGAGGGCACACAGCCGGTGCAGTGATCGACGGCCGCCAGCAGATGGACCGCGCGGGAATGCAACCTGAGCGAGCCGCGAAGAACCTTGCCGTCGATGCTGACCGTCCGCAGCAGCCCGGCCTCGTCGGAGACGCCCAGAGCTGCGGAAATCCAGGCTGTCAGAGCCGCATCGAGGGCGGCGGGGTCCAGTGCCATCAGCAGTCTGCGGAAGCAGTGCAGTCCGGGCGGCCGGCGGGTGAACCCCATCCGATGCCAGATGTCAACCGGCTGATCGTGCAGCCACTCGGCGATGCCGGTGTAGCCGCGATGACCGCAGAGCAGGGCACAGATGATGGCCGTCAGCATGGCCGGAAGAGAGTGGCGTCGTCCCTTACGCCCGCGTGGGTCAGGAACTTGCGACAGATACGTCAGCAGGTTCCCGGCGCGGGCCGGTTCCATTTGTGTGTCTCCGTACAGTGAAAGTCAGGACTCCTTAAACTGAACACATTCTGCGCACCGCACCCAGGCAGATACAAGCAATAGCCCTGTGTTCGATGCGGCCGCGCTGGGAGAGTCGCGCGGCGCATCGCAGGATGAGACCTCCGAAGACGACGAAGAGGAGCCTGCGGGATCGTGTTCCCCGTCGCGCCGAAAGGGCCGGGTTCGCCGGGTGATTCCCGAATGTCTGCCGCGCGTCCAGCGGTTTCACGAACTGAAAGACGAAGACATTCCCGAAGAGCAAAGAGGCCAGGAGGGCCGACGTTTTTTTAAGAAGGTCTCGGAGTGGATCGAATGGGAAGCCCCGAAGCTGCATGTGGTCGAGGAGTATGTCGAAGTCCTCGCCGTCGATCACGAAGACGCCACTGAGACGACGATGATCAGCGCTCCCAAAGCGCCGCGGATCCTCTCGTGCTTCGTCGGCCCGAAGATGCTGGCGTCGTTTGCCGCGGGCCACATCGCCGACCATCAGCCGTATTACCGGCTGGAGGAGATCCTGCTGCGAAGCGGTCTCTCGATCGATCGCGGCACGATCTGCCGCTGGATGATTCGCGTGGCGTTTGAGCTTAAGCCCCTGATCGATCTCATGCGTCGGCTGGCCTTGTTGTCGGCTGTCGCCCAGGCGGATGAGACGCCGGTGAAGATGCTTATGCCCGGCCAGGGACAAACGTCTCAGGTTTACCTCTGGGCCGTGCTGGGCGATTCCCGTCATCCTTTCACTACGTTCTATTTCACGCCCGATCGGTCTCGCGCGGGGCCGGATTACATCTTCGCCGACTTTGAAGGCGTGCTGCTGTCGGATGCTTATGTCTGTTACGAATCGCTGAGCGACGACTCGAAAGGTCGCATTCGCCTGGCGGGCTGCCATGCGCACGCAAGGCGGAAGTTCGAGGAACTTCATCATCTGGGGCCCACCGAAAAGACGGCCACGGCGCTGGGGTATTTTCAACGGCTGTTCTTGATCGAGGAGCAACTCAAGGATCTCACCTCCGAGGAACGTCATGCGGAACGGCAACTGCGTTCGCGCCCGCTGCTGTCGGAGTTCAAGACGTGGATGGACCAGCAACTCGAAGGTTTGACGCCCAGGCACGACCTGCGCGGCGCGATCGAATACATGACCACGCGCTGGGAATCCTTCGAGCGGTTCCTGGAATCGGGCGACATCCCGCTCTCCAACAATGCCAGCGAACAGGCAGTGAAAGTCGCCGTGATGGGCCGCAACGCGTGGCTGTTTTTTGGCAGTCCTCAAGGCGGGGAAGCGGCGGCAATCTTCTACACGCTGACGGCCACATGCCGACGTCTGCGGATCACCCCACTGGCGTACCTGAGCGACCTCTTTGAGCGCTGGCCCACTTGCGATTCCCGTGATGAAACCTCGCTGGCTGCCTTCCTGCCCAACCGCTGGCTGGCGTCGCATCCCGAAGCGAAACTCGCGATGCGCGAGGAGGAGTCAAAACAAAAAGCCGCGAAGAAACGCGCCCGCCACTCCCACCTCCGCGCGGCTCGCGCGGGCCGAACGGCAGGGCCTGTGATCCCTCACTTCATGCGAGATTCCCGTTCATTCCAAACAAAGAACTAACACGCCACGGATGTAACGCTCACAATGGTAGGGCAGTTCCAGTCCGGGGATTTGCTCAAACAGCGTCTCCAGCTTCGCCTGCTCTTCCTCCGAGAGGTCGGCCGGCCGCTTGCGGAAGGCCCACATCTGCGAGCGGAACTGTTTCCGATCCTTCGCAGACAGCCTCTTTTTGTGCGTCCGCGTCTTTTTTTCTCACGCGATCGACGATCTCTCCGAGCTTCTTCGCCACGTGGAACCGGTCGATCACCTGCTGACTGTGTGGCAGCAGAGCCTGACCGGCGGCCGGGAGCTACTGCCAGGATCCGTGGATGGGCCGGATCGGTCAGATCGGTGAGGATCGTGGCGTAAAGGCGGTGCCGCTTCTTCAGGCTGATCTCGTCCAGGCCGATGTCTGTCATCACCCGCTGCGGGTCGATCTGCTGTTCGTCCTCCAGCCGGCGACTGACGATCAGCGCCACCATTTCCGCACTGATTCCCAGCTTCCGCGCGACCTCCTCTTCGGTCGAGCCGATGATCGTCCGCAGCACCAGTTCCTCGAAGCGGAATGTGACTGTCACCTGCTTCCGCTTGAACGGCGGCAGCAGCCACTGCCGGTGCCGGCACCGGTCACAGCGGTGATTCGGTGGCTGATAGACGAAAAACCCCGGCTGCCCCCACACATCCAGATCGCGG
>JAGQPV010000125.1 GCA_020426545.1 Planctomycetaceae bacterium | reverse complement strand
GAGAGCCAGCAGCATCTGGTGGAGGAAACCCGTTCCGTCGGACCAGGAAACATCGTACTGGTTCGGGTGGAAACGCCGCATGTCACGGAAATCTTCTCATCGTGCGGCAGTCGGGGTGTCTCCGCCGAGAAAGTCGCCAGACGGGCGGCCGACCAGACGGCCCGTTACCTGGCAGCCGATGTTCCAGTGGGTCCTCACCTGGCCGATCAGCTGCTGCTGCCGCTGGCGCTGGCCGGTGGCGGAGAATTTCGCACGATGCCGCCCACGCAGCATACAGTGACGAACTCCCGAATCATCGAACAGTTCCTGGACGTGACGGTTCAAATCCAGCCGGAATCAGAGGAATCGGAGAACGTGCGGATCTCCGTCACCCGGTAGAATGCGGGCACACCCGGGCCAGCGGTCACTCCCTGCTTGACAGCTGCCCCTGATGTATTGAACACTTTCCACAGATACTGGAGTCAGAATTCGAGGACCGCTTCATCTGAACGCGGGCGGACCAGCCCGCCGCCTCACCTCCCGACGAGGAATCACCTGCCGTTGATCGATGCGATAGGATATCTCAGGTCGGTCGCAGTCGTGGAAGCAGGGCGGGCCGGCCTGCCCGTCGAAGTGGATTTCTCCCGGCAGAGCGAAGCGGTGTATGTTCGCGTCAAACGGGACTCCTTCTGGTACGGGCTGCGGATTGCCTCTCACGAACCGCATCATGTGTGCTCCGCCGACTGCGAGCAGTTCCTGGTTCCGCAGGAAGTCGCATCGGTGACCGAACTGGCTGCTGCGGAATCCCGACTGAAACAGGCGGTGGTTGCCGGGGGCCAGGTGGTGGCTGGTGGTGGAGAAGTCGCCGCCGCCCTGCTGGAAGAAGTCCGCCGGCAGCGGGACAGGCAGCGTCAGTCGGGGGAATCCGGCACGCTGTGGCAGTGGGAGGAGCAGAAGCTCGCCTGGCGGCTGATCCGGGTGGAAGGGCGGGAACCCCTCCCGGCCGATCATCAGGTTCACGCCGGTAACCGTCCCAATGCTCCGCCCGAGATCCGGCTGACACCTTCCGAGCAGTGCGCCATCCGGCACCGGCTCAACTTCCGTGCCGCCTGGGCCAGAGAGGAGCAGCTGGCCTGGTCGACTGCTGTGCGGGTTGCATCAGCTGACGAAGGTGGTCCTAATGCATAGTTCAGAGAGACCATTCCATTCAGGGACAGCAGAATTCCGGTCGACTCCCACAGCCCCGACGGGGATCCCGCGGGGTACGACTACTGCCCGTCCCGGTTTCCAGCTCAGACAGACCACGATGGAGCCTGCCGAATGAACGAGATTCAAAGCCGACGGAATTTTCTGAAAGCCGCCGTCGCGGCCGGAACAGCCGTCTCGACGATGGGCCCCGTCCTGTCCACCAGGGCCATGGCCGAACCACGCAGTGCCGGCGAGAAACTCAACCTGGCGGTCATCGGCGTGGCGGCCCGCGGCGGAGCCAACCTGGCCGGTGTTTCCAGCCAGAACATCGTCATGCTGTGCGATATCGACGGGCACCGGCTGGCTGAGGCGGCCGCGCGGTACCCCAAAGCGAAAACGACCGACGACTTCCGCAAAGTGTTCGACGAAAAGAACCTGGACGGTGTGGTCATCAGCACGCCGGACCACATGCACGCGATTCCCGTCGTCCGTGCTCTGCAGCGGAAGCTGCCCGTCTACTGCGAGAAGCCGCTGACCCACTCCATTGCGGAAGCCCGCCTCATCAGCCGCATGACGGCCGAGTCCGGCGTGGTGACGCAGATGGGCAACCAGATCCACAACCATCCCGCCAATAATTACCGCCGGGTGGTGGAAGCCATTCAGGCCGGCGTCATCGGCCAGGTCAAGCGGGTGGAGGTCTGGAACGGGGGCGGAGTGCGGGTCGGCAAACGCGTCGAGAATGCGAAACCGCCGGAGCACGTGAACTACGATCTGTGGGTCGGTCCGGCTCCCATGCGGCCGTTCCACGAATCACACTTCCACTTCAACTGGCGTTACTGGTGGGATTTCGGCGGCGGACAGCTGGCCGATTTCGTGTGCCACTACATGGACCTGCCTTACTGGGCCCTCGGCCTCAAATACCCGAAAACCGTGGTGGCCACCGGCGAGAAGGGGCACGACGGGGACAACGAAACTCCCATGCGGATGCGGGTCGAATACGAATACGAAGCCCGCGGCGATCAGCCGCCGGTCCACATGACGTGGTACCACGGCGGGTGGAAGCCCGAGGGAGCGGAAGTTTACGGGAAGGGTTCGGCTGTCCTGTTCGAAGGAACCGATGGCCGCCTGCTGGCCGACTACACCACCCGCAAGGTGTTCATGGAAGGCGGCGGGGAACCAAAGGAAGTGGAACAGACCATTCCCGATTCCATCGGCCATCATGAGGAATTCATTCAGGCCATCCGGGACAACAGCCCGAACACGACCTGCAACTTCCAGTATGGTGCTCTGCTGAGCGAATGCGGCCACCTGGGCAACCTTTCCTACCGCCTCGGCGGTCAGCGGCTGGAATGGGACGCCGCAAATATGAAGGCCACCAACTGTCCCGAGGCCGATTCGCTGATCAGCCGGGAATACCGCAAGGGCTGGTCGCTGACGTAATCAGAGTCTGCCAGGAAACGGCCCGCAAGTCAGTGCAGCTTCGCAGCTGGAGCAGGGTTCCCTGCAATGGACCACTTCAGAGAATTTCTGGCCAGTGTCGTTCGTCCTTTTCATGACGACGGCCTGCCAGATCATCTGGCCTTCGGTGATATCGAAGGGTGGGGGGCCATCCGGGGAATGATGCTCCGGGCTGCGCGGCTGACGGTCCGCACCGGGATTGATATGGGAGTGTTCGGCATTCTGGGCATGGATTATGCCCCGCGGGCCGCCCGGGCCTGCTGGCCGGTCGAACGGCTGATCATGGAGGACGTCTCCTGCGCCTTTGAACCGGTCTTCTCGCGTGCCGATTCCGACCAGTTCATTCCGCCCATGCAGATCGAACGGCTGCAACTGCTGCTGCACCGGCATCTGTCATACATTGGAAGCCCCTGGAGTGAGGCTCGCCTGGCAACGGCGATAGACTCCTCCATCGCGGAAACCCGTGCGGACTATCAACAGCGGGTTGCTGATGGAGTAGCAGATTACTGAGCCTGCTGCCGGCCCGGGGCTGACGCCTGAATCAGATCCTCTTTCACCAAATGGCTGATTCTGCTACATCCGCCCGCTTCAGTGAGCTGTGGCCCGTTGTCTCCATGGTAAGGTTTCAACGGACAGCACACGGAACATCGCCCCGCTGACCGATGCGTCAGCACCGGCCGGGAACAGCAGCATGTGGCCCCTGACTGCATACATCGTGATTCTCCTGGTCTACCTGCCAGGCCTGTGGCTGGTGTTTCGCAGCAGAACCGCTGGCCGACTGCCGCTGATCACCTTCTGCTTTCTGGGGCAGTTCCTGTTTAATGCGGTGGGCAGCTGGCATGTGATGCAGCGGCTGGTGCCTGGCTGGTACAGCGACCTTTCCGAGATCTACCCGACATCTCTGGCCTCACCGACCTATGTCGGCATGCTGCTGATGCAGGTGCTTCTGTTTTACGCGATTGCCGGACCGTACTGGTGGTGGAAATCGAGGCAGGTCAACGCTCCGGTACAGACCACCACAGCTTCGCCGCTGCCCCGGCTTCCGGACAGATGCTTTCCGTGGATTGCCGTTACCCTGATCGTCGGTACGATGGCGGCCTGGGTGGCGACGGGGGGACGGTTCCTGATCGGCGACCTGATCGCGGGACGCATCAACACGGATAATATTCTGGAGTTTCGGTCCGCCACTTATGGACGCCCTGACTTCTGGCTGTACCTGATCGGCCTGCGGTTTCTGCCGTCCATCCTCTTTGCTTTCGTGGTGCTCCGCTGTGTCGCCAGAAACACCTGCCGCTGGACGGACGGACTTCTAGCCGCCTGCTGCTGCTTTCCGCACCTGATGCTGGCGGAAAAGTCGGGAATCCTCTATCTGGCGGCAGCCGGCACCATTGCCGCGGCGATGGGACTTTCGGCGCGGGGAAGCAGCCTGCTGAAGCTGGTTTCACCGCGGGCCTGCCTGCTGCTGGCTCTGGCCTTCGTCCCGACGATCACGACGTACACCATCTACACTCGTCATGAACCCGGTACCTCTGCTTTCGACATGGCACGAAAGCTCACCTGGCGAATCGCCGGAGTCTATTCGGAGTCCCTGGCCGCCACCGTCCCGATCAATGCTTACTTCGGAGAGTTTGAAGGTGCGTCGCTGCCCACCATTCGCGGTCTGCTGCCGCACCATCGAATGAACCTGGAACGTGCCATGCACGAGTTCCTGTGGCACGGCAGACTCCAGCCGGAACGAACCGGCCTGGCCGGAACGACACCGGTTTCCGTAACGGGCGAGGGATACCTGAACTTCGGCTGGAAGGGGGCTGTCGGCTTCGTGCTGTTCGCCGCCCTGGTCGTCGTCGGGATGCAGGAATTCCTGCTGAGACTTCCGCAGGGGCTGATGATTCGGGCCCTGACTGCCCAGCAGGCCTGGCTGTGTACCTGCCTGTGGACCATTGGCCTGTTCAGCACGCTGGTCTCTCTGGTTCACACATTCATTCTACTGTCCGGCATCGCCGGCTGGTTCCTGCTGGCGGGGATGGAACAACTGCAGAGGAACCGCCGCCCGACGGACCGAGTGTCTGAGTCCGTCGAGCCACCCGCGCAGCGGATCGCCGCCTGAAACATTGGGCTCCGCTCTGTAGCCCGGACCGCCGCATTGATTATTCCTGCAACCCGGAATCACCCCTGCTGATCGACACGGTAGGCCGGTTTGCCGGGAATCTCTGTGGGGATCGACAGCAGCAGCGGGCCGCAGGTCACGAACAGTGTCCGCAGGTCTTTCCCGCCGAAGGCACAGTTGGTCACGGTATCCACCGGCGTCTCCGCAAAGGCCAGCAGTTTGCCTTCCGGGGAGATCACATGAATTCCCGGGCGCGTGTCGAGCGTTTCGCTCGTTTTGCGGGTCTTGTGCAGGCCGGCCGCCACGTACAGGTTGCCTTCCGCGTCGATGCACATTCCGTCGCCGCTGCGACCGGGGTAGAAGTCGATCAGCGTGCGGCGGTTGACCGCTTTCCCTTCATCAGTCAGGTCGTAGGCGAAGATGCTTCGGTTCCGGTCGGCAGCGGGATGCGCCTCGATCAGATACAGAATGCTGTTATCCGGCGAGGTGACGATCCCGTTGGGCATGTGGATGTCGGGCCAGCTGAGGATCTGGTCCACGGTGCCATCGGGGTCGATGCGGTACACCGCATTCACGTTGCCCTTTTTCGGATCTTCGGTGCCGGGGCGGGACGTGAAATAGATGCGGCCCCGGCCATCGAGAGCAATGTCATTCGGTGCGGCGAAGGGGAAGCCGTTGAACTCGCTGGCCAGCACGGTCAGCTCGCCGGTTTTTGCGTCGATCCGCGTCACCCGGCCTGTTCCGCCTTCGCAGCACAACAGGTCTCCATTGGGGGCGAACAGCAGCCCGTTGGTCTTGTTCGTCTGATCCCGATGGACCGACAGCTTCTTCGCGGCGGCATCCCACTTGAGGATCTTATCGGCCGGCACATTAGTGAAGTAACAGTTGCCGGCCCCGTCGCCCGCCGGGCCTTCGGTAAAGATCTTCGTGTCTTTGACTTCCGCCAGCGTGGTCACCGGGCCCAGCCAGTCGCTCGACTTCAGCCCCGCATACCGGCTGCTGATGCCACCCGCGCGGGCCGGTCGAATGCCTGTCAGCGAAAGTCCGCCCGCCACCAGCCCGCAGGCAACGGACTGCTTCAGAAATGTTCGCCGGCTGGCCATCGGTTCGCCCGGAGCATCGCCGCAGGAGGTGGTTTCGAGCGGGACAGACTGTGTGGAATCGGCGGACATGCGAGAAGTCTCCCTGCAGGAACTGCCCGGCGGAACGGGCAGCAGGTGTGCTCTGACTGGTCTGATGTTTCTGTGGCTCGGCGGCTGCGCAGCAGCTTCTGCCGTTCGGTCACCCCAGTATAGCCGCCTGTGCAGTGACTCGACACTGCGGCAGGGGTTTCGGAGGAATCGGGGAAGTGCGGTATGTGACCGGAATCCACGAATGCGGGCCCCACTGATGGCCGATGTATGCTGGGAACCCGGGACGGTCCACGGCCGCGAATTCAGGCAGCCGGACTGCACACCCGTTTTGCGCCGGGTGACAGACCCACAGAACGAAGCCAATGCGGGATTGCACGCCGCCGGAGGCCCGGTCATGATCATCCGGGAAAGCCCCGGCTGACTGCAGCAGCAGACCATTCCCGGTTGGCAGCCGCTCGCGCTGACCGAACCCCGATGACTTTGAATGCCCCTGAAGGAGAATTCACCATGGCCGACTACAGCCGCTATCAGCAGAAAGTGATTCAGCGGTACTACGACAACCGGGACCAGATCGACCAGCAGCGGCTGAGCGAACTGGTGGCCGACCTGTACCTGGCCGAGGGAAAGAAGCGGGCCAAACTGTGGGAGGTCGCCCGCGAACTGCTGACGCGGATGAAAGTGCCGGAAAGCCGCATCGAGCACGTCGTCACCTCCGACGATGCCTCACTGCTGGCTGCTGTGGTGCAGGATGTGGAAACCGGGAAGATCAAATAACGCCGGTCCGGCATGTCATCCGTTCCGTGTGCCATGCCCATAGCCGCCAGAGCGGGATGGGCCTGCCGGATGAAGCAGTGAGATCAGCTGGCAGAACATGCCCACACAAGGGTGGGCAGGCCACACTTGGCTCCGGCCAGAGTGCGGGACGTTGCTGACCCGGCGGTTACTGCCCGTTCTGCTCCCGAAGTTCCTGCACGGCCTGCCGCAGGCCTTCCTGCCAGGTGGGGTACTCCAGCGCGTCGAGCAGTTCCGCCCGCAGCCTGCGGTTATCACACCGTTTCCCGAGACCCGCGGAACGGGGACGGCTGCCTTCGCTGGCCGCATCTTCGTCGAAGACCGGCGGCGGGCTGCCGGTGAGATGCGACAGGGTTTCGTAGAAATCCCGCCGCTGCACCGGGGCATCGTCGGCCACGAGATACAGCGGGGCGGGTTGCGGGCGTTCGGCCGCGGCGCAGACGGCGCGGGCGGCGTCGTCGACGTGGATCAGATTCAGCCAGGCCTCCGCTTTCCCGGAAAGCGGTTCCTGAGAACGCAGCTGGTCCAGCCGGCGGAGCATTCTGCCCGGCCCGTAGATTCCCGCCAGCCGCAGAACGACGGTCCACAGGGGCGAGTGGTTCTGCTGCGCGAACTCCGCACGCGTCCGGGTCAGCAGCTGTTCGGCCTCGAGACAGGCGGCTCCGTTGGGCCGGTCGGGTTCCGTGGGGGACGTTTCATCCACCAGTTCCCCCTCGTGCTGCCCGTACACACTGGTACTGGAAATAGAGAGGATCCGGTCACTCTGGCCAGCCGGGCTGGCCAGCAGATTCCGCATGCCGCCGACCGTTACCGTGCGGAAATCGGCTCCGCCGGACCGATCAAACCCGACGGAAAGCAGCACGGTAGCCACCGTCGGCAGGTGCTTCAGCGAACCCGGATCGAGGACATCTCCCACCAGTGGCTGCAGTCCCTCCTGCTTCAGGCGGGCTGCGCGGTCTTCCGAGCGGGTCAGCACGGTGACGTGGTCTCCGGCAAGGCGCCACCGCTCGGCCACGCGCCGCCCGAGATAACCGCAGCCGATAATCAGCCGTTCGGCTGGCATGATGAAATCCTGTCTGTCGGGGATCGGGGCCCGTGGTTCTGGTGCTGTGTCAGCCCGGGAGCCATGTCAGCCCGGGAGCTGTGTCACTTCCTGCGGGTGGGAATCGGCGGAGCCAGCTGGATGCCCCGGGCGGCGATCTCATCGACGATTTCCCCCAGCCGCGCGGTGACCGCTTCCTGTACGGTTGGCTTGCCGGGAGTTTCACTGGCCGGCACCTGGCCGCGAATGGTCATGGTGCCTGCCCGCATGGCGGCGACCAGTGCGAGCAGTCGCCCGGCCAGCCGGCTGCACAGTTCGTCGCGTTCGGTATCTGTCAGATCGTGCCGCCGGAGGATGGTTTCTTCGGGCGTTCGCTGTCGCTCCAGCCGGGCCAGGGTGCTGCCCTGAGTGCGGTACAGAAAGCTGTCGACACAGGCCCGACGGAGCAGGCCCCGGCTGTCGAACTGCACCATCGGGTCGGCGCCGAAATACACGGAAAGCGAGCCATTAGCGCGGATCCCCACCAGCACGGGCTCGGCCTCCGCGGGTGTTGACAGCTCGATGCGGGGCACCAGGCCGGTGGCTTCCTTCAGCAGGTCTTCCCGGTCGGATTCGTTTCGTGCCATGACGGTCCTGCCTGGTTTGCTGTCTGCCGTTTTATGCTGCGGAATTCCCCTGTTGCGGCAGGAGGGCCGTATTTCTGAATTCAGCGATGTTCACACTGGCTGCGGGAGAATTCTACCTCCGGGCCAGCGGGTATGGTATGGTGGCTTCGCCGGTAGAATCCATGCGACAAAGCAGCATGACTGCTGTCAAATGGCGGCAAGGCTCTGCTGCTCCGGCATCGTTAAAATCCAGCGGTTACTGCGGGATGCGCCGATGACTTTTGAGCACTTCATCACGGGTCCGCCTTCGTCGCACGAGATCCCCATCAGCGATCCCGAGCGGACGGCCGACATCGACGCCAAGCACCAGCAGGTGGCTGAGTTCCTGGAGTCTCACCGCTACGATGCCCTGCTGCTGGAGGAAGCAAACCAGTTTGCCTGGTTCACCTCCGGGGGGAACTGTTCCCGGTATGGTGCGGCGGAAACGACGGCCGCGCTGTTCATCACGCCGGAAGCCCGCGTGGTGGTGACTTCCAACGTGGACAGTGCCCGGCTGTTTGAACGGGAACTGCCGGGGCTGGGGTTTCAGCTCAAGCAGCGGCCCTGGCACGAGCCCCGGCATCTGCTGCTGGAAGATATCTGCCGGGGCCGCACCGTCGCCAGCGACAGCGGTCGCCATGACACACACAACGTTTCCAGCTGGCTGAAGCACCTGCGGAACCCGCTGACTCTACTCGAATGCGAGCGGGTTCGTGAGCTGGGGCGACAGGTGGCACATGCCGTGGAAGCGACCGCACGGCACTGCAGCCCGGGACGCACGGAAGCCGACGTAGCCGGGGAGCTGGCACACCGCCTCCTGCGGCACCAGATCATTCCCCAGCGAATTCAGGTTTCCGCCGATGGACGCACCCAGCGTTACCGGTACTGGTCGCACGGCCGTTCGGGCATCTCCCGTTATGCCACCATTTCGGCCGCCGGCGCCCGGCAGGGGCTGAATGTCTCTGCCACCCGCACGGTCTCCTTCGGCGATCCACCGCAGGATCTGAAAGCCGCCTGCCACCGGGCGCTGCTGGTCCAGGCCACGGCGATGTATTTCTCGCAGGCGAACTGGGAGCTGCACGAAGTCTGGAAGCGAATCGGCCGGATTTTCGAGAAGTTCGGCTGCCGGGAAGAATGGCACGAAGCCCCGCAGGGCGAGTTGATGGGCTACGAACTGTGCGAAGTGCCGATTGTGCCCGCCAGTGAATTTCGGCTGGAACCCCGGATGATGCTGCACTGGCACCCGAGTATCGGCCCTTCGCTCACGGGCGATACCATTCTGGTTGGCCATGATCGATTCGAACTGCTGACGCCTTCGGACGAATGGCCCCAGGTGAAGGTAGCCGTCAAAGGGGAATCGTTCTCGCGGCCCGATATTCTCCGCCTCCCCCGCGAAGTGCAGACCGTGCAGCTGCCGCCCATGGGCTGACAGTAACCGCCGGGTTTCCGGCAGAATTCCGGTGGACTGATTTCCGCAGGTGGCAGTCAGCACTGTACGACAGCAGCAGGGCAGAGAATGGTCCGGGTCTGGTCCGGAGGCAAGCCTGCTGCCCTGCAACTGCCCGCGGAAAGAGGTCCGATGAAACGACTGGGAACAGCCGCACTGGTACTGCTGGCCCTGGGTGCCCTGATCAGCCGGTCCGACGCACTGCAGCGGCGGCCGGATAACGACCGCCCCCGCCAGGGTGATGGCTCGCCGCCACCTCCCCCTCATCGGGGGCCGCTTCTCGATCTGTTCGACACCAATGACGACGGCGAACTGTCATCCCGTGAGATTCAGGCTGCGGCCGCTGTGCTCAGTGAACTGGATCAGAATGGAGACGGACGACTGACCCGCGACGAACTGCCCCGCCCGCCGCGTCCTGAAGACCACGGACCCGACGCTCGTGACCGGAGAGACCGGCGACCGGAAGACCAGCAGCGAGGGAATCGCCGACCACGAAACCGTGGACCGGAAGACCGCCCGCGTGATGAGAGCCGCCGCGGAGACGGTCCGCGGGACGAACCCGGGCAGCGTGGGCCACAGGGCGAACGGCCCGACAGGCCACTGCCCCGGGACGACGAACGGGCAGTAGCGGCACAGCCGGGCGATGTCGTCTTCCGCGGTGGTTACGAGACCGACCGGAGGGACGGTGGCCGGCCAGTCGCGTTGATTGCCGCGGCCCTCGGCGTGGAGCCTCAGGTTTTTCGCGACGCCTTCAGCCGGGTGACGCCTGCCCGTGGCGGTGATGGCCCGTCGCCGGCACTGGCCCGCCGCAACAAAGAGGTGCTGCTGGATGCCCTCGGCAAGCATGGCATCGCCAACGACCGTCTGGATGAAGTCTCGAACTTCTACCGCTACCGACCCGAAGGTGGCGAACTGTGGCGGCACGCTTCGGCACGGGCCACGGCCATTATCGAGAATGGCCAGGTCACGGGCTTCCGCATCACCAGTGCCGGGTACGGCTACCTCACCCCGCCACGGGTGACGGTTGCCGGTCACGACGAAATCAAAGTCGAAGCGACGCTCGGCTTCAGCACCGACATGCGGCAGAACGGGAGGGTGACTTCGCTCCAGATTGCAGCGGACTGACGGCTGCCTTCGTTACATGACTTCGACGCGGGTCACTTCTTTGGCAGCGAGCACAGTTCGACAGAGTGGCCGTCGGGGTCGCGGATGAAGACCTGGGTGGCACCGTCGGGGCGGGACTTGGGCGGCGAGATCAGATGCACGCCAGCTTCCTCGATGCGGGCGACTGCGGCGGCGGCATCGTCCACCTGGAAGGCGAAATGATGGGTGCGTGTGCTGTCCGATCCGGTGGGCGTGGCGGATTCATCGAGAATCAGGTGAATCTGCGTCGGCCCGGCCTGGAACCAGCTGCCCGTGAAACTGAAAGCCGGCCGGGGCACTTCCTCCATGCCCAGCAGGTCCACATAGAACTTCCGGCTGGCCTCCAGGTTCTGCACCACCAGAGTGACATGGTCCAGCGACTTGACGCGAATGCGGGGCAGGGTCTCGGTCATGGCGGTGTTCCGGAGTAGCGGTAGTCAGTGGTGAATCCTGGAAAGGCTGAAGGCGGCGGTTTAAGCGTCGCTCATCAGCTTCAGAAAGCTGCACTTCTGGACAAGCCAGCAGTGGCACACAAACGAGTGGTCAGCAGTCGGGATTCAGGGGTCAGTGCCGATCCGGAAATCCCTGTCTCCATACCACTACTTGTGCCTTTCTTTCAAAATGTGAATGTGCGGCTGGGGTGATACGAGGTTTTCGGACAGTTTTTCAGAGAAGAGAAGCCCCTCACCCCAAACC
>JAGQPV010000124.1 GCA_020426545.1 Planctomycetaceae bacterium | reverse complement strand
TGGAGGCTGCTCCGGCCTGCAGAAACGTGCGACGATTCAATGCATCAGGCATGACGGTCCTCACTGAAGGGGCCCTGACGATCGGCAGAGCCGGGCCTCAAGAGCGGCTGGAACAGTTCCACTCCACCAGGGACTCCCCGCCACCCCGCGGGAAAGCGCGCCGCCCGAAACCAGTATCGCAGATCCCGCAGGCCAGCTGACAGGTGGATTTCCCGATGCGGACCGCGATGGCCGTTACTTCCGTTTCCGCAGCACCTCAAAACCAGTGACCACATCCAGCAGCTCTTCCGTGATGGCATCCTGCCGCCGCTGGTTGTACTGCTGTTTCAGGTCGGCCAGCAGGTCTCCGATGTTCCGCTCCGCCGACTGCATCGACGCAATGCGGCTGGCATTCTCACCCGCCAGAGATTCGGCACAGGCCCGGAACAGCTTCACAAACAGAAACTGCTGCACCAGCGCCGAGAGCAGCGGCCCCCGGTCCATGCTGAAGGTCGGCAGTGTGGGGCCCGGCCACCGGCGGGTATCGGCCGTGCGGAACTTCTCCGGAATCGGCAGCAGCTGTGAGGCATGCGGACGGTAAGTCGAAGCCGAATGCCGGCGATTGTAGAACAGCAGAATCCGGCCCAGCCGGTGCTCGGTCCGCCAGGCATCAAGCTGCAGCAGCAGATGCTGCACGACCGTGGTAATGCCGCTGGCCGTCCCGGGTACGCTCAGTTCGCCATCCACCTGCAGACGATGGTCCCGCAGGCTGTTGGCCACACGCAGCCCCACCGCCAGACAGCGGGCCGGCTGGTGACCAGCCGCTTTCTTACGCAGCCGCTCTTCCGCAAAGCGGGCGATCTGTTCGTTGAACTGCCCGCACAGCCCCTCGTCGGAACCGAATACCACGGCCCCGGTCCCGGAGCGATCGTGCCGGACGGACGCTCCGTTGGCTCGCTTCCCCGAAAAGGGCAGTTCGTCGGGCGGGGCCTGCCACAGCACCATCCGCAGCCCCTGTTCAATCGTGGCCGCATACTGCTCCAGCGAGTCCACGGCCTCTTCATACTGCCGGATACTGACGGCCGCCAGGGCCTTCATCGTCCGCACGACCGACTGCAGATCTTCGGCGCTCTTTGTCTTCCGTTTGAGGGCTTCGAGTGTCTGCACAGCATCACCCTCCGGAAGCAGGAGGAACGGCAGTCGTCTGCCGCCCGTCGGGCGAATCGAACTGGCCCACGGCGGCCCGGGCCGCTTCAACCAGCAGATTCTGGTCGTCCCGGCTCAGCTTCTCTCCGGCGGTCATCCGGTCGCACAGTTCAGGATGCGCGTGCAGCACGGCCTCCTGCACCTGCCGTTCCACGGCGATCATCTGGTCCGGGTGCAGCGAATCAAACACGCCGGAAGTCACAGCCGAGAGCATGGCAATCTGCTCGGGCACTGAAAGCGGTTCATACTGCGGCTGCTTGAACACCTCCCGCACACGGCGACCACGTTCCAGAGCGGCGCGGGTTTCGTGATCCAGCCGGCCGCTGAACCGGGAAAAAGCTTCCAGCTCCTCAAACTGCGAGTACGACAGCCGCAGGTCTCCGGCCACGGTGCGATAAATCGGCAGCTGCGTTTTGCCGCCCACCCGCGAGACGGAACGCCCCACATCAACCGCCGGCAGAATGCCCATCTGGTACAGCTCCGGCGACAGATACACCTGCCCGTCGGTGATCGAAATCAGATTGGTGGGAATGTAGGCCGAAAGATTCTGCGCCTCGGTCTCGGCAATCGGCAGAGCCGTGAGTGAGCCGCCGCCCAGCTCCGGCCGCAGCCGGGTGGCACGTTCCAGCAGCCGGGAGTGCAGGTAGAACACGTCTCCCGGGAAGGCCTCACGTCCTGGTGGCCGGCGCAGCAGCAGAGAAAGTTCGCGGTAAGCCCGCGCGTGCGTGGTGAGATCGTCGTACACCACCAGCACATCCCGCCCCTGCTCCATGAAATACTCGCCAACCGTCGTGGCGGCAAACGGAGCAATAAACTGCATGCCTGGCGGCGCATCGCCATCGGCCACCACCACCACGCACATCGACAGAGCGTCGCGGTTCCGCAGTTCAGAAATCACGCGGGCCACGGCGGTATTTCTCTGCCCGACCGCGCAGTAAATACAGATCACATTCTTCTGCCGCTGGTTGAGAATGGTATCGATCGCCACGGCCGTCTTGCCGGTCTGACGGTCTCCCAGAATCAGTTCCCGCTGGCCGCGGCCGATGGGAATCAGGGCGTCGATCACTTTCAAACCGGTCTGCAGCGGCACAGTGACGGGGGCCCGGTCCATGATCGGCGGGGATTCCCGCTCGCACGGGCGGCGAAAGACGGAGCGCACCGGCCCGTGCCCGTCGAGTGGACGGCCCACCGGGTCAATCACCCGTCCCAGTAAATCGTCTCCCACCGGCACGTCGAGCACCCGTCCCGTCCGGCGGACTTCATCCCCGGCGGACACGTCGGTCGCATGATCGAGCATCACAATGCCGATCTCGTCCGGATCGAGATTGAAGGCCATGCCCAGGCGATGACCGGGCAGCTGCAGCAGTTCTTCCGATCGTGCCCCGTGCAGTCCCCGCGCACGCACCACGCCACGGCCCACAAACGTGACTTCACCCACTTCCACCGGACGCAGCCCGCCAGGTGTGCCTCCCAAAAACTGCGCTCTGGCCACCTGCTCCACCGAGCGAAAGGCTTCATCAAGCAGGGAGGGGACATCGTCCGGAGTGCTGTTGATCACGACTGTTCCTGCTGTCGAAGTACGTTACCGAGGGACATTGTCGGGTCACCGGGTCCTGCTGACGATCCACAGTACTGTGCCCGGCGGGGTCTCCCGGGGGGCCTGTTGCAGCCGGGCGGTAATGACCGATGAACCGGCCACGCCGCACTCAACGCGCGGCCGCTTCGTCGAGTGCCCGGCCGAAGTCCTCCTCCAGCGAATCCAGCGTAGCAGCCACACTCCAGCCCAGCTTGTACCCGCCCGCCCGCAGCTCGATGCCACAGATCACTGCGGCATCCACTTCAAACACCGGTGCCGCACCATCACCCAGCCAGTCATGCACGGCTGCTTCCACCTGCTGCCGCTGGGCCGCCGACAGTTCAAATGCCGAGCGAATCGTCACCGGCCGGTCTTCCTCCGGCCGACCATCCCCCGCCTGAGCCAGCACATTCGACTGACCCTCCGGCGTTTCGGCCAGCTGCCGCAGAAACGACTCGACAATCTGCTGTTCGAGATCCGGCACGCTCAGCTGTTCCAGCACCTGCCGGGCCGTCTGATACACGTACTCGCCCGCCCGGCGGCGAAGATCCCGCAGGAACGCCTCCCGTTCGCGCTGAATCCCCCGAAACAATTCCCGGCGGGATTCCTCAATCTCTTCCCGGGCCAGCTGCTGGTGCTCCTGCTTCCACTGCTCGACTTCCCGACCGGCCTCTGCCAGCAGTTCTTCCCTGGCGTGGTCGAGTTCCGCGGTGCGGCGGCTGAAAACCTGTGCCTCCTGCTCGGCCTCGACCCGGGCAGCTTCGGCCTGGTCCATTCGTTCGGCAATCTTCTTCTCCCGCTCCTGCATGGCGTTCACAATGGGCCGGTACAGAAACCGGCCAAGCAGCCATGTAAGCAGCAGAAAGTTCACGATCTGCGCGCCGAATGTCAGCCAGTTGATCTGCATATTATCCCGGGCGTCGCATGAAAGAGGTTATTGTCAGGGTACGTCGGACCTGCACGTCACCAGGCGACTTAAGAAGAAACAAAGTGATTCCAGAACGGGTTGGCGAAAATCAGAATCATCGATACCACGAAGCAGTAAATTGCCGTCGATTCGACCATTGCCATTCCCACAAACAGCGTGCGGGTGATGGTATTGGTTTCATCCGGCTGCTGGGCAATGGCACTCAGTGCCTGGGCCAGGGCCCGGCCTTCGCCGAGGGCGGGACCGATGGACCCCAGTCCGATCGTCAAACCGGCAGTGACGATCGATGCCACCGCCACCAGGGCAGATGTTTCCATCAGGAGGTTCCTCATCTGTTATCAAGAAGCTGAGCGATCGTCCGGGCGGCTGTGTTCCGTCTGCCGGTGATGTGCCCGTGTAGCCGAGGCGATATACACCATCGCCAGCACCGCAAAAATATAAGCCTGAATCATACCGGTCAAAAGTCCGAACAGCTGCATCACCACCGGCACGAAGAACGGCACAAAGCTGATCAGAATCGCCGCGATCACCGTGCCGCTCATCATATTGCCATACAGCCTCACGGCCAGGGCCAGGGTTCGCGACAGTTCGCCGATAATGTTAAACGGCAGCATCAGGAATGTGGGGCGAAGATACTGCCGCAGATAACTTCCCACGCCCTGGCTGGCAATTCCATACAGCGGAACCGCCACAAACACACAGGTGGCCAGGGCTGCCGTGGTGGAGAGTGAACCTGTCGGCGGAATATAACCGGGAATCACCCCCAGCAGGGTGGACATGGCGGTAAACAGAAAGATCGTGCCGACGAACGGCAGAAACGGGCCCGGGTCCTGCTGGCTCACATCGCGAATCTGCGTCCGCAGCCCGCTGACCAGCACCTCCAGCAGGTTCTGTCCCCGGGAGAGGCGTGTTCCCGTCGTCAGCCGACGGGTGACGAGCCACGAGCCGACGGTCAGCACCAGCATCACCACCCAGGTAAACAGGATCGTCTGGTTCAGCTCGCTGACGGGGAACGGGGCCTGCGGCCACAGCGGGTCGTCGGGATTGATCTGAATGCCATTCATGCCCGGCCGCTTTCCGCTCGTTCCAGCGGCACCGGAACAGCAGGCCGGATGCGAACGATCATCACCTGCCGCACGATCAGAAAGCCGAGCAGGCAGAAGCCGAGCCGCTGCCACTGCCCCTGCATCACCAGAGCAAAGGCGGGCACAACCACCAGCAGCCGACCGAACAGACTCAGCTGCACCAGCAGTGCCGGATGCCGGCTGTGAGGCAGCCGACGCACTGTCAGCCACAGCAGGCCGAAATAGAAGTATCCCAGCAGCAGACCCGCAGCCAGCGACACGGCGAACATCAGCAGCTGAATCGGTTCCATACAGTCATCACTCTGTCAAAGTTGAAGTTTCGTCCGCGGCGGTCATTCAGTCCGGTCGGCTTTCCTGCTTCACCCAGTTCCAGGCAACCAGCAGCCCCACCACAATTCCGGCGAACAGCCCCGTCAGTGTCCATGAAATCTGTCCGGGGAATCGGCGGTCGAGCCACACACCGCCGGCAATGCCCAGCAGAGCCGGAATGGCGACCGACCAGCCGACGACTCCGAACGTGCCCAGCCCGAAGTAAATCGAATGCTTCTTTGTCTCGCGGGCTTTCATCCGCCGCTGTGCCTGTGCACCGATACGGTCTGCCAGTTCCTCGGCTCCGGGGTCTGCCGGAATTCTGTCCGCCCGCTGCGGCACCGGATCCCCTTCGTGTTCGGTTGAGTCGTCAGACACGTCCTGGTTCTCCGGACTCCAGAAACCTGCGGAAGAAATCGGCTTCCAGCCGCGCGACCGCCTGCCTGGCCGACCGCTCACGATCATCAAGGGTGAGAAACCGCTCCTCGACCAGCTGCTGCAGCGTCTCCAGCTGGTCTCCACGAATTCCATCGCGGGCGGAAATGGAAACGTTCGGCCCCGATTTGACGAGTACCCCTTCGCTGACCGCTGCCAGCTGTTCTCCCGCGGCAGTGGTCCACGAGAGAATCCCGGGAACCAGCGCCGTCACGAAATCGACATGCCGCGGCAGCAGACAGAACGAGCCATTCTGGCCTTCGCCCACAATCTTCGAGACTTCTTCCTCAACAAGCACTTCAATCGGCAGCAGCACGTGGAGCTTCATGAGGCGACTCCCGCGGCAATTTCTTCGATCGTGCCTTTCATGTACAGCGCGCGTTCGCTCACATCGTGAAATTCGTCATCCAGAATCCGCTCGCAGCCAGCCAGCGTCTGCTCCAGCGAGACCAGCCGGCCGGTGTATCCCGTGAACTGCTCGGTGGTGAAGAACGGCTGCGTCAGAAACCGCTCGATGCGTCGGGCCCGGTTGACGGTTCGCCGGTCCTCCCGGGACAGTTCCTCCAGGCCGAGCATGGCGATAATGTCTTTGAGTTCCTCATACTGAGCCAGCGTTTTCCGCACATCGCGGGCCACGCGGTAATGCCGTTCGCCAACGACGGGCGGCATCAGCATTTTGGAACCGGACTGCAGCACGTCGATCGCCGGATACAACCCCTCGGCGGCCCGCCGGCGGGAAAGCACGATCGACGTCGACAGATGGGCAAACGTGTGGACGGCGGCCGGATCGGTGAAGTCATCGGCCGGCACGTACACCGCCTGGACCGACGTGATGGCCCCGGACGACGTGGTGCAGATGCGTTCCTGCAGTTCGGCCAGGTCAGAGGCCAGAGTCGGCTGGTAACCCACGCGGGACGGCAGTTCGCCCATCAGTCCCGAGACTTCCGTCCCTGCCTGCACGAAGCGGAAGATATTATCAATCAGCAGCAGCACGTCCTGCCGGCAGTCATCGCGGAAGTATTCGGCCATGGTCAGTGCCGCATGGCCCACGCGGTAGCGGGCTCCCGGCGGCTCATTCATCTGTCCAAAAATCATGACCGTGCTGTCCAGCACGCCGGCGTCTTTCATCTCCCGGTACAGCTCTTCCGCCTCGCGGCTGCGCTCGCCGATGCCGCAGAACAGGCTCACGCCTTCGTGCGCTCCCACTACATTATGAATCAGCTCGGTAATCAGCACCGTCTTGCCGACACCCGCCCCGCCGAACAGCCCGGCCTTGCCACCCCGCTCCAGCGGAGCCAGCAGGTCAATCGCCTTGATGCCCGTTTCGAAGATGCCGGCTCCGGTCACGCGTTCGGACAGTGCCAGTGGCCGGTGATGAATGGAACGCTGCTCCAGCCCCTCAATCGGCTCTCCATGATCGATCGTCTGACCGAACACGTTAAACATCCGGCCGAGCATTTCCCGCCCCACGGGAACCTGCAGCGTGCGACCGGTATCGACCACAGGCTGCCCCCGGAACAGCCCGCGGGTGGAGGACAGGGCCACGCCGCGAACGGCAGCAGCGTCGAGATGACTGAGCACCTCAATCACGACGGAGTTGTTTTCCCCCGTCCGCAGCTCGTGATAAATCGCCGGCAGATGACCGTCGAATGCCACGTCGACCACGCTGCCCCGGACGCTGAGAATCTCACCGCATGCGGGTGAGTCTCTGCCGGGCCGGTTACTCCGCGGGCGATTCATGGGACGCTTCCCGGTGTGCCGAGGACCATCAGCCGCTCGACCGGTATCCAATGGGAGGGACGCGCTATTCTTCACGCAGGCGGCGAAGATTGTCAACGGCCCACGTTGCCTGATCCGTTACCCGACAGCCACGGAAATCCCTGCCGCTCGACTTCGGCAGCAGTCTGGCCCGCGGGAGCGAAACATTGGTATCGTTAAACTTCCGCATCTCGGGGAAAGTGAAAATTCCCTCATTCGGGGGCACCGTCTCGTGACGCACCGGCAATGCGGGCCGGCAGCTGTTAAAATGAAGGGCGAGCCGCAGGGAAGAGAAACTCCTCGCAGGCCTCTGCAGCAACGGGCTCAGCAGGCGTCGCGACGCAGTCCGCCCTCCTGCGACCCGGTTGAGCTGGTCAAGCCGTTGAGACTGGTGTACCTGTTGGAACTGGTGCCCGGTCGAGATCCACATCGTTCTCCTGCGGAAACTGGCAGGGAGGGAACATGGCACAGCCCGATGTGATGCAGCGTCTGCGGGAGATTCCCTTTTCGGCCAGGCTGCCGGAAAAGGCCCTGACAGATCTGGCTGCCATTGCCGAAATCAGATCCGTGCCTGGTGGAGCCCGCCTGTTCCGCGAAGGCGAACCCCACTGCTGCATCTATCTGCTCATCAGCGGCAGCATTGTTCTGGAGATGCACGTTCCCGGCCGCGGCAAGGTGCAGATTCTGACCATTGGACCCGGCGATGTGCTCGGCTGGTCGCCGGTGGTAAGCGATACCGTCATGACAGCAACCGCCACCACGCTGGAAGACACGGAGCTGATCGAGATTCAGGCCGGCGCCCTGCTGCAGCTGTGCGAGTCCGACCGCGAAGTGGGCTATTTCCTCATGCAGCAGATGGCGGCCGCTCTGTCCCGGCGACTGGTGGCTACCCGTCTGCAGCTGCTCGATCTGTTCGCCGAGACCACGCCGCAGCAGCCCTCACCCCTCTGATCCGTCCGCTCCCACACCCGGAAGGCCCAACAGTGAAATCCTGCTCCCGAACCGCTTGACACATACAGACAACAGGCAGCGAAAACGCTCCTTGGAACGGCCATCTGTCCCGGGCACTCGAATCGACGTACCGCCAGAACTCCGGAAAGACACGGTGAAACCCGATGGATCGACAGGAACGGTTTCTGGAAACGGACCGCCTGCAGACGCTGATCGATGTGCTGACCGACGCCGGGTATCAGGTGGTCGGCCCCACGATCGAGCAGGAGGCGATCATTTACGACGAGATCACCTCGGTCGACGACCTTCCCCGCGGCTGGACTGAAACGCAGGA
The DNA here is from genome assembly GCA_020426545.1 of Planctomycetaceae bacterium. Classification (GTDB taxonomy): domain Bacteria; phylum Planctomycetota; class Planctomycetia; order Planctomycetales; family Planctomycetaceae; genus JAGQPV01. Next base: position 3,135 of record JAGQPV010000124.1, on the reverse strand, counting down.
ACCGGGCCAGTACCGTCTGCAGCAGCGGGACGATGAGGCGTACTTCGGCTACACGGTCGGGCCGCATTCGTGGAAGCAGTTTCTGTTCCCTCCCGTGGCAACCGTCGCCACGGCTGAGCGGACCGACAGCGGCTGGGAAATGCGGACTCCCGACGAGCCTCCGCCGCAGTACGCTTTTCTGGGAGTCCGGGCCTGCGAGATCGCGGCCATCGAAGTGCAGGACCGCACCTTTCTGCACGGTCCGTATGTCGATCCGATTTACCGGGACCGGCGGGACAGGGCCCTCATTATTGCCGTCAACTGCACCCAGGCGGCGAGCACCTGCTTCTGCACGTCGATGAATACCGGCCCCCGGTGCCGGTCGGGATTCGACCTGGCCCTCACGGAAACGGCCGACGGATTTGTCGTGGAAGCCGGCAGCGATGCCGGCGGCCGGATTCTGGAGCAGCTGCCGACGCGCGAGCCGGAAGCCACCGATCTCACCGCGGCTGAAACGGCCCGGCAGCAGGCCGTCGACCAGATCACACGGCGGATGGACACCACCGACATCCGCAACCTGCTGCTGGACAACCTGCAGCACCCCCGCTGGGACGAAGTCGCCACGCGGTGCCTGTCCTGCACGAACTGCACCATGGTCTGCCCCACGTGCTTCTGCAGCTCGGTGAAAGAAGTCAGCGACCTGAAGGGAGATGAGATCACGCGGGAGCGGCAGTGGGACTCCTGCTTCAACTTCGACTTCAGCTACATGAACGGGGGCGTCGTGCGGAACGACATTCGCTCCCGGTACCGGCAGTGGCTCACGCACAAACTGGCCTCGTGGCACGATCAGTTCGATGTTTCGGGCTGCGTGGGCTGCGGGCGGTGCATTTCGTGGTGTCCGGTGGGGATCGACCTGACGGAAGAAGTCGCGGCCATCCGCGCGGATGCCCACCAGCCGGAGGAGCAGCCATGAACCCGGCGAGCTGCGGCACACCAGCGGCGAATCCCTGGCTGGCCTTCCCGGTGCAGATCACCGGCATCACCGACGAAACACCCGGAGTTTCGACTTATGAGCTTCAGTTGACCGATGCGGAAGTCGCGCGGAACTACCGGTTTCAGCCCGGACAGTTCAACATGCTGTATCTGCCGGGAGTCGGCGAGGCAGCTATCTCGCTCAGCGGACAGTCGGAATCCGGAGACAGGTTGCGACATACCGTGCGGCTGGCGGGGAACGTGACGCACAGCCTGGCCGGGCTGGGAGTCGGCGGACGGTTCGGCCTGCGGGGGCCATTCGGAACGCCCTGGCCGATGGAGGAATGCCGGGGCCGGGATGTGGTCGCCGTGGCCGGAGGGCTGGGCCTGGCCCCGCTGCGTCCCGCCATCGATGCCATCCTGAACGCACCGGACGAATACGGTCAGCTGACGATTCTGTATGGGGCTCGCACGCCGGAGCACCTGCTGTTCGAGCAGGTCTATCCCGACTGGCGGCAGAACGGCGCCGTGGTGAACGTGACTGTCGATCGCTCACTGCCTGGCTGGCAGGGGCACGTGGGCGTCGTCCCGCTGCTGGTGGACCGGATGCAGCTGCCCGATCCGGAGAACACCGTGTTCCTGATCTGCGGTCCCGATGTCATGATGAAATACACAGTCAGCAGCGCCCTCAACCGTGGCGTTCCGGCGGAACGGATCTGGATCAACATGGAACGGAACATGAACTGTGCCGTCGGCCTGTGCGGGCACTGCCAGTATGGCCCGGAGTTCATCTGCAAGGATGGTCCTGTCCTGCGGTACGACCGGGTACAGCCCATGCTGCGTGTGGAGGACCTGTAATGAGCGTCCGGCCGCGTCTCGGCGTCTTCAAGTTTGCCTCCTGCGATGGCTGCCAGCTGTCTCTGTTGAGTGTCGAAGACGAGCTGCTGGAAATCGCCGCCAGGCTCGAAATCGTCTACTTCCTCGAAGCCAGCAGTCATTACGAACCAGGGCCGTACGATGTCGCCCTGGTGGAAGGATCGATTACCACCCGCGAAGACGAACAGCGAATCCGGGAGATCCGCGAACAGACCCGATTCCTGATCACGATTGGTGCCTGTGCGACAGCCGGCGGGATTCAGGCACTGCGGAACTGGGCGGACTGCGACGAATTCGTCCGTGCCGTGTATCCCAGCCCGCAGTACATCAGCACGCTGTCGACTTCGACCGCCATTGCAGACCATGTACCAGTCGACTTTGAACTGCGCGGCTGCCCGATCAACACGAGGCAGCTGATCGAGGTCATCTCGTCGCTGCTGAAAGGTTGCCGGCCGCGAACTCCCGTGCATTCCGTCTGCCTGGACTGCAAACGCCGGGGCAATGTGTGCATCACGGTGGCCCAGGGCATTCCCTGCATGGGGCCCATTACGCAGTCCGGCTGCGGGGCGCTGTGCCCGACGTACGATCGCGGCTGCTACGGGTGCTATGGCCCCGCCCGGCAGCCCAACCCGCAGAGTCTGACGGACCAGCTCGTTTCGCAGGGGGCCTCGACAAAGGAACTGATCCCCCTGCTGCGGAATTTCAACAGCAATGCTCCCGAGTTTCGCCGGGAGAGCGACCGGCTCGAAGGCCATCGGACAGACGAATAAATATCCCGGCTGCTGCGGAAACTCCTGCAGCTCCGTTCCATCCAGCGAGTGCAACATGGCGGCTGAGAAAACCCGGACCATCAAAGTCAAAGCGCTGACTCGCGTCGAGGGGGAAGGTGCGCTCTACGTCCGCTGTCAGAATGGCTCGGTCGAGACGGTCGAACTCAACATTTACGAACCCCCGCGGATGTTCGAAGCGTTCCTCCGCGGGCGACCGCTGGAAGAAATTCCCGACATCACCGCCCGCATCTGCGGGATCTGCCCGATCGCCTACCAGATGAGTACGGTGCACGCCATCGAAGCCGCTCTGGGCATCACCGTCCCGCCGGAGATTCGCCGTCTGCGGAGACTGCTGTACTGCGGCGAGTGGATCGAAAGCCACACGCTGCACATCCATCTGCTGCATGCGCCGGACTTCCTCGGCTATGACAGCGGGATCGACATGGCGGCCGATTTCCCCGACGAAGTTGGGCGGGGGCTGGCACTCCGCAAGCACGGCAACCGCCTGCTCGATGTGATGGGTGGCCGGGCAATTCAC
>JAGQPV010000123.1:2869-11699 GCA_020426545.1 Planctomycetaceae bacterium | reverse complement strand
GTTTTCGCCGGGAACGGCAGCTCGGCCGTCAGAGCGAAGTACAGCGTGCAGCCCAGGCTGTACAGGTCGGCCCGCCCATCAACATGGAAGCTGTCGATCGACTGCTCCGGAGCGATAAAGTCGGCCGTGCCGAGACACCGCTGGCCGTACTTCTCCGCCAGCATCTGCTCGTCGGCATCACCCGGCAGCAGGGCCAGCCCAAAATCCAGAATGCGAATCTGCCCGGTATGGTCCAGCAGCAGGTTGGCCGGCTTAATATCGCGATGCACCATGCCCGTCTGATGGGCATAATCCAGGGCCAGGGCCGTCTGCCGCATCAGTTCACTGGCCAGGGGCCAGGCGGTGGGGCCATGCAGGGCCGCCAGCTCGTGCAGGTTAATCCCCTGCACAAAGTCCATCACAATGTAAAACAGCGGGCCGGAACGACGGCTGGAATACATCCGCACAATCTGAGGATGATCCAGCCGGATGCCCGCCCGCGATTCCAGCTCGAACCGCATTCGCAGTTCCGGATTCTCCACATAGTGCTGAAACAGCACCTTCAGCGCGACCGTGCGGCCCGTCTGCGTATCCTGGGCTGAATAGACCCAGCCCATGCCGCCCACATCGATCAAGTGCCGCAGGCGATACTGATCGATCATCGCCCCCTGCATCCGATTGTGCAGGAACCATTCCGCCTGAAAGTCCGTGATCATTCCCCGCCGCAGCAGCTGTTCGGCACAGCGGGCATCGTCGGTACTCTCAGCGGCATCCACCGTGGCCGAACGCCACGGAGCCTGCGGAGACTGCAGCACCTCGGCCGCGGCAGGCACAGCGGCGCCCGCCGCATCAGGAAGTGCCGGGCTCGCCGTCACAGCAGCCGGTCCCGCTTGCGCGGCCGGCGAATTTCTGATCTCGGGGGAAGCGGGCGGCTGACCGGTCGGACGGGCGTCTTTCGTGCCAGCACCGCCGGAAGCCAGAATCTGCAGTCGCAGGTCCGAAAGCTCTTTCCGCTGCTGCGCCAGGTGCCGCCGCTCTTCCTGCAGCAGGCCGAGGAAGGTCTGCAGCTGCGTCCACACCGCCTGCAGGCTGCCCGCAAACCGGCCAGCTGCCGCGGATTCCGCGGGAAGTTCGCCCGTGGCCGGCAACAGGGGGGCCGCACCGGGGCCTGCTTCGGAATCTTCTGTCGCACCCGCAGGAACCTGGCCCGCCAGAGCGCCCAGTTCGGCCCGCAGCCGGGCTTCCATACTGGCCAGCTGGTCCTGCCGCCGCCGATCCATCTGCTCCGGACTGAGGTCCACCGAGACATGGGTGGGTGCCTGAGCCGTTTCCTCGCAGGTATCGGGAGCATCGAACCCGAGACCCACATCGTCGCCCCGGCCAGTCTCCTCGTGACTGACCACCGGAGCCTGATCCACCGCCAGGCTCGACTCCACGGTAAAGCTGAACTGGCCGATCCGCAGCTGGTCGCCATCGTTCAGCGGGGCCACCGTCACCCGCTCGCCGTTCAGGAAGGTGCCGGTCCGGCTGCGCAGATCGCGCAGCCGCAGCAGGCCACCATCCCGCGTGACCATGCAGTGCACGGGCTCGATATCCTCCGCGGCCAGCTGCACGCTGCAGCCCCGGGCGGAGCCGAACAACGTCGTCTCCCGCATCAGGTTCTTGACCATCCGGCCGCCATCCCGCGAGACGTGCACCAGCTGCGCCGTCCCGGCCGGTTCCCCGCCGGCAGTCGCCGCGGGATCTGTCGCGGAAGGGGAGGACGGTGCGTCGTGCCCGCGGTCAGTTGCTCCGTCGACCGGAAGCGAAGCCTCCACCACAAACGGGAAGGGGCCGATCTGCACGGTATCCCCATCGGTCAGGCGGTGCCGGCTGACACGTTCCCCGTTCACCAGGGTGCCCTGGCGGCTGCCAATGTCCCGCAGCAGCAGCTCACTCCCGTCCAGCGTGAGGACGGTATGCACCGGCAGAATACCGGGGGCCTGCAGGCGGACATTGCAGTGATCGGCCGACCCGATCACCGTGGTCGGCCGGAGGATGTCTTTCACCACGGGCGGGCGGTCTGCCTGGCGAAACACCAGCCGCGCCGACAGATCTTCAGACGAAGCCTCCCCGGAAGCTGCCTGCTCAGCAGCCCCTGCCGGACGCGTGGTTGCTTGAAATAGGTTCACAGCAGATCCCTGCTCTGTACGATGACAGACCAGCATCCGGCCTCCGTGGAAGCCGCCATCCGTGAATTGTATCGCACAGGAATCCCGAAAGCGGACAGACTGCCCCCGAGGATTGACTGGAAATTTATTGCAGACGTTACAGCAGGCCGCTCGAATGGCCTGTAAAGCATGGGGAGATATTCACCCGCCCGACGGTGCGGAGTCAGAATCCGGCAGACAGTCGGGGCACATGCCGCTGTGCTCAGCTTTGGCATCAGCACTCAATTTTACGTCAGCCTGCAGCCAGGACCTCCCGCGGAAGCCTCAGTCACAGAACATGACTGGTAGATCAGATTTTGCTTATCTTATCGATTCCCTCAGATTTCGCATGCAAATTTGCGACGGATTGAGCCGGTTTTTCGGGGAATTCGCGCATTTTTCATTTTTTGCAGTAACCCGGCGGCCACACTCTGCCTGAAAGCAGGCCTGCACATGAGTGCAAATTCTGATGCCAGTCCTCCAGAACAATCATCCGCAGCTGGCGACTCTTCCGGGCAGCACACGACCGAAGTGGTGGCCAGTGGCCGGCATCTCCGGCTGAGCCGCCGCAATGGCTGGGAATTCGCCGAACGAACCGGCGTAGCGGGAGTTGTGGTGATTGTGGCAGTGACCGACGACGGGAATCTGCTGCTGACGGACCAGTTCCGCCCGCCCGTCGAACAACGGGTGATCGATCTGCCGGCCGGACTGGCGGGCGATGGAGACCATGCAAACGATGAACCGCTGGAGAACGCCGCCCGCCGGGAACTGCGGGAAGAAACCGGCTATACAGCGGAAACCATGCAGCAGCTGGCCGTGGGCCCGTCCTCAGCCGGACTGACCAGCGAACTGCTGACCTTCTTCCTCGCCGGAAACCTCACCCGGGTGGATGACGGCGGAGGCGACAGTTCGGAGAACATCACCGTCCATGCGCTGCCGCTGGACAGTATCGGCAGCAGGCTGCGCGAACTGGAGCAGACGGGCGCCTGTATCGATCCGAAGATTTACGCCGGTTTGTGGATGCGGCAGGCGGCCATTGCAGCCGGCAGCCCCCCTGCCCCGCCCGGCCACGGGTGAAATCCCTCACCGCCATTTCCGGTCCGGCACCACAGGGTGGACGGGGAATTCCGTGCCTGTTACCGGGGCGCCGCCGTCTGACTGGCGGTTCGATTCCGCCCGGCAGGACCACTGAGGACGGCCGCGCCCGCCCGCACCACCACAATCGTGATGTCATCTTCCTGCGGCTGCTGCTCACAGAACTCCCGCACGGCCCGGTCGAGCGCTGCCACAATCTCCACCACCGGCCGGTCACTCAGCCGGCTGACGACATCCAGCATCCGCCGCGGCCCGAAAGCCACCCCGCCCAGCGATTCGGCTTCAATCACGCCATCGGTCGTGCACACAAACAGATCGCCATTCTGAAACGGGTGCTCCACCGCTTCCACCCGGGACGAACGGCCAATCCCCAGCACCGGGCCAGTGGCCGGCAGTTCGGTCTCCCCGCCATCGGCCGAGAGCAGCCACCCCGTATGACCGGCTCCCGCATACTGCAGTATTCCGCGATCCTGATCGAACCGCACCAGCAGCCCGCTGGCCATCCGATGATCGCGAACTTCTTCCGATACAAATCGGTTGAGGTCGCCCACCAGCGTGGCCACATCGCCCGTGCGGGGGGCCAGCGCCCGCAGGAAACCCCGGCTCTGGGCCATCAGGGCCGAGGCCCCGATATCGTGACCGCTGACATCCACCACGGCCAGGCACAGGCTTCCGTCCGCCAGCTCGAAGTAATCGTAGAAATCCCCGCCCATCGCGTCGGCCGGAGTCGACAGACCGGCCAGTTCCAGCCCGTCGACCCGCGGAGGAAACTCGGGGAACAGTCCTTCCTGCACCTGACGGGCCAGCCGCAGTTTTTCGCGGGCGGCCCGCAGTTCGCCTTCGGAACGCGAAACCCGCACGTATTCCAGAATCAGCCCCGACAGCGGCACGCTGTAAGCCACCAGCCGCAGCAGCCGGGCCGCCATGAAACCGTTGTCGTACAGTTCCGTCGATCCGAACGTGGCATAGGTCTGCGTCACAATATGCGGTACCACGCTGAGCACCAGCCCGTAGGAGAACAGGCTGGGATGCCGGCGGGCGAACTTCGGCAGCACCACGCCCCCGGCGATCAGGTACAGCGCCAGCGGAACGGAGTCCCACGGACGGGGAATCGGCCGACCGGGGAAGACCGTCTGCGGCAGCGACGGGGTGACCGCACACACATGAATCGCTGAATACGCCAGCACCCCGAACAGCAGCGCCACCAGCAGCACGAACCGCAGGCCCCGCTCACGGGTTCGGACCAGCCCGTCCGAACCACGCCCGAGGAACATGCTCGCCCCCACCACCATCACCAGTACATTGAAGGTGCGGGAGATGGCCCACGCGAACGGAATAAACCGCTCCAGATCCACCGCCGGGGTAATCAGGCGATCGGCCGTCAACGTCAGGAAACCGTCGATCAGGCCGGAACAGAACAGGGCCGTGCCGATGATGGGCGTGGTCACATCCCGCCGCAGAGCGAAGTGTGTGAACGCCAGAATGACCGTAAACAGCGCGATGCAGAAGGCCGTCCACTCCAGCAGCGAATGCAGCAGCGGCCCGGTGCCACCGACTGCCTCAAGCCGCACGCCCGCCAGGTTCAGCAGGGGCGGCAGAAAAGTCAGCCCCAGCACGGTCCACAGCAGGGAGCGAGGCAGATCGGGAAAGAATGACTTCATGCGCAGGGAGCACCGTTCAGACTGGTCGATGGCTCCGGCCCCGCCGGCCGAAAACCTGGTGCCCTGTCAGGGCTGAATTCCGAGAGAGCAATCGCGCCGCATCCACCCGCCGCACCACAGAATCCCCGGTGCGAGCATTCCCGGTACGACCCGCGAAACCGTCTCACGGAACAACACGGGAACCGCCCCGCGAAACCAACCCGTGAAAACGCCCCGGCTCATTCCGTCCAGAGCATCCCTTGCGGGCACCGTACCGGAACCCCAGTGTAACAGGCGGACAGACAGCACACACATCGACTGGCCTGCAAATTCCGCTGCTCCCCTCGCCCGTGGCCGACCTTACGCAGAATTGAGCAGGATCCGCCAGGGAAATATGACAAATCCCCCGCAAAAGCCCGCCAGCGAATCACACAGTTTCGGCACAGCCGCCCCTGCGATGACACACCGTGTGCCATGCCCATCGCCGCAAAGCGGAATGTGCATGCTGGCAACGAACCCGGTATCAGTCCTGCCGTCCAGGCTGTGCCGGACATCGTTCCCGATGGCAGAATCGAGCCGCGCCCTGGAGCGGCAGTGTTGATTCTCAAATGCCTGCGCTCCGGATGCCGGGAGAATCCTGAGGTCTGCCCGGCTTCCGCCAGGTCGGCACCTGCACGAGCACCTTTCGTGCACACGCGATGATCGCAGACCGCCCCTCTTCCTCGTTCCCCCTCCGCGGAGGCGGCGGTTCCCCCGCCCGCCTCTGGAGTCCCTGGCTCTTGTGACTCCACCGCCAGTCTTTTCACCACTTGCCGCTCCAGGCGGTGCTGGAGAAAGGCCCCGGTCGCCACCAGCCATTGCAGCCTGCCTGACCGGTTCATCCGGAGGTTGCTTCCCGTCAATCGCTGCTGTTCCCGCTGGATCCCGCCTGTTAAGGCTGGTAATCTGCAGAAGCTGACAAAATTGAAAGCTTTCTCTGTCCTGGTTACGCGCCGGTCTGTCCCCGCCGTGGCACCCTTCGAGGAGCGGTGGAATGCAGGATCTGAAAGATCGAGTGGTTGTGGTGACCGGGGCCGGTTCGGGAATCGGTCGCGAGCTGGCCCTCCAGGCGGCCTCCGCCGGAGCCAGTCTGGCCCTGAATGACTTCAACGACGCCACACTTCAGGAAACGGCCAGCGCGATTCGTGAACAGGGCCGCCCTGTGCTGTGCAGCGCGTTTGATGTCGGCGATCAGGAGGCGATGGACGGCTTCGCCCAGGCAGTGCAGGATGAATACGGCCGGGCCGATATTGTCATCAATAACGCGGGGGTGGCCCTCGGGCAGATGAACCTGGATCAGGTTTCGGCCGAAGATTTCCGCTGGATTGTGGGCGTGAACCTGTGGGGCGTGATTCACGGCACCATGGCTTTCATGCCGCTGCTGCGGGAGCAGGCCCGGGCCCGGCTGGTGAATGTGTGCAGCTCATTCGGGCTGCTGGCCGTGCCCGGCCAGACGGCATACTGCACCACCAAATTCGCCGTGCGCGGTTTCACCGATTCGCTCCGGCTGGAGATGATGAATACCAATGTGGGTGTCACGCTCGTCAGCCCCAGCCAGGTGAAGACCAACATCATCCGCAACGGTCGACATCAGGACGAATCCTCGCGGGACGAACTGATTCGCAAATTCGACGCCTTCATGACCCGCATGTCATCAGCCGAAGCGGCTACCATCATCTGGCAGGGCCTGGAACGCAACCGCAACCACATCATGGTGGGCAGAGACGCCAAACTGTACAGCTTCGCCGCCCGCTTTCTGCCACAGTTCGTCATCCGCGCCGCCACCCGCCGCGCCCTGCGGAAAATCGCCACCCAGTAACGGCCCTGTTCAGACCGCGGGCCGGCAAATCCGGCTCAGTCCCAGGCCTTCCTGGCTTTCCGCTTCCAGGCCGTGAAGGACTTGCCGACCTTCTCGACGTCCCCACCGTCATGCCGATAGATCCAGACGGAGTCCCCGTCGGCCGGATCGAGGTACAGCACGTCTCCGTCTTCGCTCTCGCCGATGACCGTGCCCGCGGCCAGCCGATCGAGCGCATAGGCCTTGCCCTTTGCATCGGTGGTGTTGCCCTCCGGAAAGCAGTCTTCGGGCATCCCGGCCACGTAACCCCGCAGCATACCGATCGCGGGATACTCCTCACCGTTCACATTCCTGAGTTCCAGCAGTTTGGCAGCAGGCAGCAGGCTCCAGGTACAGTCGTCGAATTCCAGGCGATCGCGTTCATGGTGCTTCAGCAGAAAGCTGGAATAGTCTTCCGGCAGGGTCACTCCCGCTGCCAGCAGCTCCTCCGTCGGAACTTCGATCACCGGTTCAACATATTCAGGGAAGCCGGCATCCCGCCAGGCACGCAGTTCCTCCAGCGGCAGATGCTCGTCGGTGATGTCGTCCGGGTAGTCGTACTCGCCGACCATGTCCTCGAACGGATAGCCGGAATCGTCCGACAGGTCGATCAGCACCGAGACCCGGACATTCCCGCCCCACGCCGGGTCGAGAATCATCTCCACGGCTTCGCCGTATGACTCGCGGCCCAGCAGACGTAGGATGGCCGACATGCAGCTGTAACCAATCGACCGATCCTCATCGTGCAGATGCGACCGCATGTAGTCGATGTCTTCGGCTCCCACGAGATCGGAAAGTCTGCTGAAGGCCAGATCGGCGTACGGACCATGCTCCACCACGGCCTTGAGCGCCTCGACCGCCTCGGCCCGGTACTTCTTCTTCTCACCGCGTTCGGCGATCTCCATGATCAGGTCAAACGCCTTTTCCCATCCACTCGCGGAGTATGTTTTCCGCATCGCCAGCAGCTTTGCGAGACGGTCTTCGATGGGTTTTGCCACGTGTCGTTTCCTGTCATCCGCCAGCTGTCCCCATGGCGAATGTTTCAAAACGCGACTCAGGACCTTACGACCTGCTGGCAGTCCGCAGCGGACGGACAGTGAACCGCGGGCTGCTGCTGCATTCCGGCGGAGGGGAGAATCCCTCGCAGCCGGGCTCCCGGTGGAGTCCGTCGAATATAAATCCCGTCCCCGCAGACCTCCACAATTTCTTCGGACGGTTCCGCGGTTTTCGCATTCCTGCCCGGGTGAGCCACGTCAGTAATCCGTGAGACGCAGGAAACGGCAGCGGCACCGCGCCGGGCTGTCATGGCAGTGGCCGCCGCACTGCCCTCCGGATCAGACAGCCCCGCTGGACTCCACGTTCTGTCGCCCTGGCACCCACGGAATTCTCACCTGCGAATACGGCTGCCGAAAATCCCATTTTCGGCTGTCCGTTTTCCTCCAGAAAGCGGTATCTGCCGGCAGGCATTCCGAGGGCCTGCTCGTTTTTCCAGATTCCCGCCTTGCAGCCGGCGGACGCTTGAACACATACTGTAGCACGCTGATTTTTGTGGCTGACCGGGTGTCTGTCGCACCTGCAGTGAATCCCGGTCGACCTCTTTGCGCGGGAGTGACGGCAGCACTGTCTCCCTGCCCTGCCTGCCTGAGTTCAGTCTTCCTTTCGAGACAGGAGTTTGTCCGATGCGTCGATTCAGTCTGCTGGCCCTGGCCTTTCTGCTGACAGCGACCACGCTGCTGCAGTCAGCCTCAGCCGCCGATGGTCCGCCACCACGCCAGAAGTATTCCACCTGGTCGAAGTCCACCAAACTGGGCTACTTCTACTGCACGTACAACTATCTGCCCACGAAGGACTCGACCGAGTATCTGCAGCACTATGTGATCTGGGATCCGAAACGGCCCGAGTACTGCTACTGCTACAACCCCTACAAGAAAACGTTCTACGGCCGGTGGGACAGCGGTGCCTGTGGTAAGGATGGCTGCCACCTGACCGACAAGACGCCGGTGGGCTACTACTCCATCGCCTCGGCCCAGCAGAGCGGTTCCCTGAAATCC
>JAGQPV010000123.1:0-2859 GCA_020426545.1 Planctomycetaceae bacterium | reverse complement strand
TACCGGAAACGGCCTTCTCCGCCCGTTCCGAAGCCCCGAAGATTCCGCAGGACGATGGCAACCCCACGCCGGCTGCACCGCCCGCCGGAGGAACACCTCCCGCTGCTGGCGGCGCTCCGCCCGCCGGGGGAACACCGCCCGCTGCCGGTAATGCACCGCCCGCCGGAGGGACTCCTCCCGCTGCCGGTAACGCTCCGCCTGCCGGGGGAACACCGCCCGCTGCTGGTAACGCACCGCCCGCCGGGGGAACACCTCCCGCTGCCGGTAACGCACCGCCTGCCGGGGGAACTCCTCCCGCCGCTGGTAACGCACCGCCTGCCGGGGGAACTCCTCCCGCCGCTGGTGGCAACCCGCCGGCCGGGAATGCCCAGGCCAGTGCTGCCCCGACCGAGAACCCCGAAGTCGAGCCCCCGCCCGATCTGCCGGAAGCCGACTTCCTGCCGGGCATGTGAGGCCCGTTCCGGTGACAGCCTGACGGGCTGTCAGCCCGGTCCTCAGCCATTCGACGCATAATCGCCGACAGCAGGCTTTCCCTTTGGGGGAGAGCCTGCTGTTTTTTCGTGGCAGACGCTGTTCCACCGCTCATCCTGCCGACAGTCCGTCACTCGGCGGGAGCGACAGCCGGCGGCCTGACCCTGTCCGCAAGACCCAGCCAGCCGGGCGGAAAACGGGCGAAGAACAGCCGGTAGTTATCCCGCTGCCAGCTCTCATACAGGCAGCCCACCTGGCCATCCGGCAGCAGGGCCAGCGACGAATACTGGCTGTCGCCCTCCTGCAGCAGCTTGCCGGCTCCCCAGGTTCGGCCCTCATCGCGGCTGGTACGAACCGTCATATTCCGCCGGCCTGGCCCCGCCGGCCCGGAATACAGCCACAGCGGGCGGGCCGCTTTCTCGCGCAGCGGCACGCTGAAAACACACGCCTGGCAGTGCGGATCGTACAGCTGCGGCTCGAACCGGGCCTGGCCCCAGGTGGCCCCGCCATCGGTGCTTTCGGCCACCGTCCGCAGTTCCTTCCCCTGCACCGTGCGGGTATTGAGGACGACCGTCCCGTCGGCCCGCTGTGTCACCTGGGCTTCACTGGTGTGGTCGCCCACCGGCTCGCCAGCCGTCCACGTTTTCCCGTGGTCGTCGCTGTACAGCGCGTGGCTGCGATAAATGCGGTCCTGCTGATGCACATGATAGGCCGGCACCAGCAGTCGCCCGCTGGCCAGCTGCAGGCCCGTTCCCGGCCCGGTGCCGTACCATGTCCATTCCGCTCTGGTGACGTCCCCCGGAACCTTTCGCAGCGGCGACCACGTGCGGCCATGGTCGGTACTGGTCGTCAACAGCACCCGGGTCCGTTCGCGGCTGGTACCCGCTACAATCTCGCTCTCAAGGTCGCTGCCGTGGCTGCGCGTCAGCAGCAGCCAGATTGTGCCGGTCGTGCGGTCCAGCACCGGGCAGGGATTGCCCAGGGTATGCGGACCGTCGTCCGCCACCACTTCCAGCTCGCTCCAGGTCCGGCCGCTGTCGCTGCTGCGGCGAACCACCAGATCGATATTGCCCGTCAGCCCTCGACCGTCTTTGCGGCCTTCGCAGAAGGCCATCACCGTGCCATCGCCGGCCACCATCAGTGCGGGAATGCGATAGCGGGGGTAACCATCCGCTCCGGAATCGAACAGCAGCTTCCGCTCCGGCCCTGTCGCTGGTTCCGCAGCCACTGCAAACTGTGGCAGCAGAGCCACACACCACACGGCGACAGTCCATCTCGACAGCAGGCAGTGATGCGGCATGTGGCTGGCTGCTCCTGGAATGGCGAACATTCCCCCGGGGGCTGCTGCCGGAACCGCAGCTTTGCAGCAGCGGCATGGGAAGGCCACCGCCAACCTGCCCCGCAGATCTCCTTCTGCATGGCAGGGTGACAGACGACCAATTCCAGACAGCCTTCTCAACGAAACTCAGCCGTCGATGATCTCGAAGATGGCTTCGATCTCGACAGCGGCTCCGGTCGGCAGTGCGGCAAAACCCAGCGCGCTGCGGGCGTGGAATCCGTCGCCATCCTTGCCGTACAGCTCGTGCAGCAGGTCGGAGGCCCCGTTGATCACCAGGTGCTGGTCGGTGAATTCCAGGGTGGAGTTCACGCAGCCCAGCAGCTTGAGCACCTTCAGCCCGGCGATGGTGCCGTGTGCATTGTGGACCGACTGCAGAATCTTGATGGCGCAGTCTTTGGCCGCTTCGTACCCCTGCTCGACGCTCACATCGTCGCCCAGCTTGCCCTTCAGGTCGCTGGTGTGGCCGGAGGTAATCAGCAGGTTGCCCGTGCGGACGCACAGGTTGAGGTAACCCGGCTCCTTCGGTGCAAAGGTGATTCCCAGTTCTCCAGCTTTCTGTTCGGCACTCATCAGTCAAGCTCCTGTGAAATTGTGCCCGTTCCGGGCCTGAAATCGCTGTGGCCGGCAGGCGAAACCACTCAAAACAGGGAATGACACGCTTCCGGACATCCCGACATCGCGTCCGCCTGCGGCAGCAGAGCCGCCAGAGTGCCAGAACCGCCCCCGAGTTTCAAACCAGCCGGCCTGATTGAGAGACAGTCTGCCCCCGTCTGCAGGAGATCCGCCTCGCGGAAGCTCTCCTGCCGCCCATCCAGTGAAGCAGTTCACTCCTCGAAAATGTTCTGCCGGTTTGGCAGCAGCAGCCAGAACACGGCCGCCAGAATGTAGGCTCCGGCGAAGGTCACCATCACCGCATCCCAGTTGGGGTTGTCCGCCGAGCCATTCAGCTTCAGCAGCACGGGCACCACAATCGGGAACAGGGCCGCGCCAATATTCCCCGACATGTTCATCAGCCCGAAAGCCGTGGGCACATGCGGAGCCGTCATATC
>JAGQPV010000122.1 GCA_020426545.1 Planctomycetaceae bacterium | reverse complement strand
GTTTCCACAGCCTGCTGCAGTTTCTCCAGCAGCTGGGCCCGGGTGAACGGGCCACGGAGCAGAATGGGACGGCTGGGGTTCTCAGCCGGGAAGATGGCCGTCAGCGGCACGCCGATCGAGTTCAGCCGGTCGAGCCACTGCTGAATTTCGGGCGATTTCTTCGTGTAATCCGCATACAGCGGAACGATGCCGTGCTGCTCGACGAACTGCTGAGTCTCCGCCGTGTTGAGGGCGATCTGCTCGTTCTGCTTGCAGATCAGGCACCAGTCGGCAGTGAAGTCCACCAGGACGGTTTTCCGCTCATTCAGCAGGGTCTGGAGCGATTCACCGGAAAATGGCTGCCAGCTCAGGTGCGATTCGCCTTCCACGGCCTCCGGTGAGTGACTGGAGTTGGTGGTGCCCATCTCCGCCAGCACCCGCGAGACTTCGTTCGCGACGAACTGCTGTTCCCGTCGTTCGAACGTCTCCCGCATGCCGTAACCGGCCAGGGCGATTCCGCCACCCAGCAGCAGAGCCACCGCACGAATCGTCCACTTCTTCTTCGCGGGAGCCGTGTAATCGTACAGGTTACCCACCATCCACACGCCCAGAGCAATCCCCAGCAGCATGACCAGCAGGGGAATGGTGAGTGCCCGGTCGAGAAAGTAGATGAAGAAGATCACCGTGGCCATCAGCACGAAGCCGGCCAGTTCCTTAAAGCGTTCCATCCAGGCCCCCGGACGGGGCAGCAGCCGCACGGCTCCGGGAATCAGGCCAAATACGAGGTAGGGCGAGGCCATGCCAAGGCCCATCATGGCCCAGACCAGGAAAATCACAACTGTTGACTGCTGGACCGACCAGGCCAGCGTGGACGACATGAAGGGGCCGGTGCAGGGGGTCGCCAGCAGTGTGGCAAACACACCGGTAAAGAAGGCACCTGTCAGCCCTTCCTGCTGATTCTGCCCAGCCGCGGAACCCACCATTCCGGGGACGGGAATCTCAAATACGCCCAGCAGGCTCAGGCCCATGGCGAATACGATACAGGCCATCGCGAGGTTGAAGGCCGAACTCTGAAACAGGCCACCCCAGCCGAGGCTGAAGAAGGCGGCCAGTGCGGCCAGCACCAGAAAGACCGAAATGACTCCGGCGGAGTAAGTGGCATTCAGCGCGAACACCCGTGCCCGGCTTTCGCCGGCCTGCTGCACGAAACTGAGAACCTTGATCGCAATGACCGGCAGGACGCAGGGCATCACATTCAGCAGCATACCGCCCACGAAGGCGTACAGCAGAAACAGCGGCAGACTGCCTTCCTCTTCTTCGTCCTGCGGGCGAAACTCGACATTCTCCAGTCGGGTGGTAGCCACCGCACCGGAAATCTGGTTCGCAGCCTCCGCGGCGGGCCGGGCAGCTGTCAGATTCCCGAGGGAGAACTGCACCGGCCTGGGCGGCAGGCACTGTCCATGACTGCAGATCTGATATTTCAGCTCGCCGCTGGCTCCATAGCCACCCGCCCCGGCTTCAGTGACCTGAAACTGCCGGCTCCAGGTAATCTGGCCGTAATGCGTGTGCTGAATTTTCCCGTCTTTCAGTGGCTCTTCCCGCTTTGCCGGCGCACTGGGTTTCCAGCCGTCGCCCGCGGGCTTCAAGCCGTGCAACTGCGAGACTTTGATTTCCGTCGGTTTACCGTAATTCGCGGGGTTCTGTGTCAGCGCAAAAATATGCCAGTCGTCTTCCAGCGTGGTCGTGATGGACAAAGTGACCAGTTCCCCCACGGCCGCGCCGGCCGGACTGAGCCGAAAACGGTACTCCAGCGGATCGGCCTTTTTCTCTTTGCCCCGGGTGGGAACGATCGTCGCTTCCAGCGGATGAAAACCACCGGCCGACGTCTTCGCGGGGTCTGTCCCGCCTGCTTTCACTGCTGCAGCCGTCGCTGAAACCGGCGGCTTCCCCTGGGTCAGGGCCACACGGAATGTCTTCGTGGGGATCAGCCGGCACTGACCGCCCACGCCCTCGCCGCAGTACTGCCCCCGCAACGTGGCCGAGGCAGCGATTTCCGAGAGAATCGCATCACTGGAGATCCGGAACCGGCGACTCCAGACGACATCCCCAAAATGCTTGTATAAATCTTTCTTCAGGACGGGTTCGTAAACTTCCTTCGGAGAATGATCCGGCTGGAATCCGTCATCCACCGGCTCCAGCCCGAAGGTTTCCGTCACTTTCAGCTGGGTGGTGAAGCCCTGCTTTTCCGAAGCCGCGTAGGTGTAGTGCTTCGGCGGCAGGATGGCATGAATCGCCAGGGTGGCAATCTCGCCCGGCTTGAGGCTCTCGGCCGTCAGGCTGACGTCGAACCGGATTTCTCCGGGCTCTTCACCAGCGGCTGACCCGGCCAGTTCACTGCCAATCCCCGGCAGCGGACGAAATGCCGGCTGTGCGGGGTCTGCGGCAGTGGCCAGCTGACAGGTCAGCAGAGCGGGGGCCAGCAGGGCCGCAAACAGCATTCCCGGGACCCGCAGCGCTGGACGCCGCCGCTGCGGACAGGCTGTATTTTTCACGCGAACATTCATGATGGCGGAGAATCCGGAATCACGGTGGGGGAGGCGGGGTCTCTTGACGGACTCAAGCTGCAGCTCTGGTGCGTGTGTCGTTCCGGTCGGCAGTCTGAAGCATTCTTCCGGAACATGAACGCCGATGGAACCCATGGGTTCCCGGCAGGCGGGTCTCTTCCGAGCACATGGCCAGAGCACAACGAACAACTGCGATTATCGGGGCACTGCCCCCCTGGTGAATGTGAACTGTTCCACAAATGATCCAGGAATCTGCAGACCCGTCGAAATTTCCTGCAGTGAAATCTTCCGGATGCCAGCGCCTGCCGCACCCGGAACCGGCCAGCCGGAGAAACCCTCCTCCAGCTGTCAGTTGCCGAATCATATCGGAAACTGTCCGGTGGGGCAAAATCGATCCTGCGGAAACTGACATCCTGTCCACTTCCGTCGCGACGGCCGTTTCCCGGCGGTTTTCACCGAATTTCCGCAGCATTCCTCCAGAAGTCGCCTCTGAAAGCAGACAGAGCACGGACCCTGGGGAGGATCCGTGCTCCGAGTAATGTAGAGGAACCTGATTCGCTGCGGGAAAACAGGACTGATTAAAGGTCCTGCCTGGCTGAGGATCGGGCGGGCGAAAACTCAGCGGGAGCCGGGAATCACGTTGAACAGGGAGTTGTTCAGCTGCTGAATTTCCGGAGCAGCGGGAGGTTCGTCGGTTTTCTGTTCCGAGGCCAGGTGCAGCTTTGCCGGGGAATCCGGCTTGCCCGGGCCGGAATCCGACGTGTTAAACGCGACAGTTGCCGGCATCGCAGGCTGCGTGGTCCCCAGAGAAAGCGAACGCGACATCTCCGCACGGACCGAACCATTCTGATAAGGCCCCATTCCCAGCAGGTACCAGTTGTTGTCGTCCGAGCGGGCGACGGTCATACCGCCTTCGCCCAGCTTGTGCCGCAGTTTGGCATCGTACGCGACGAGGCCAATTTTCGCCGTTCCCGTCTGACTGGTCCGGGAAAGCAGTTTGATTTCGGGCAGCGATACCGGCACCGGGCCGGGCAGTGCGATTTCCGGCATACCGAAGAATGTCTCCGCGGTGTCGGTACCGACGGAGCCGGCCCGTGCTTCCAGCACAATCTCCGCGTCGTCGGCCTTGCCGGCGATGGTGGCCCCGGCATTCATCACCCGATGACGGATCGAGGCGACCACATAGTTCTTGTCGACACAGTCCAGGTACTTGTCGTCCAGAAACACCATCCGCCCGGCCAGCGGAGTGAAATCCACTTTGTCGAGCGCCTGATCGACCGAGTTGGAGATCAGCAGCTGCTCTTTCGCCGTGCGGGACGTATTGGATGTTCGAGCCGAGGTGCAGCCGCACGAAACGATCATCGCCAGCAGAATCAGATTTCTGCCACTGAGCCAGGTCATGGGAAAAACTCCAGTACAGTTCGAGAGGCCGGCCCGGTCCTCGATCAGCCGGCAGGTCGTTTCCCGCCGGAACAGCCAGATCAATGAATCATGGAAAGAAATCGGTTTCGGGCGATCGTGACGAATCCCGAGCGCCAGAGATACCATCGACCGCGGGAGTTCAACAGGTTGACTGACTACGGTCAAGAGGATTCAAACGCCTGCCGGGCTGCCAGCAGCCTTTACCTCACCCGCAGGCTGAACTGTGGCAGAATCTGCCGGCAGAATGGCCATTTCGTCCGGCAGAGAAAGGGTTTGCGACCGAGCAAACCAGTCGCTGCGCCACTGACTCAACCATGCGAAAGGGGGAAACGCGGCAGGCAGCAACCCGGCCGCGACAGACGGGGGAACGTCCTCCCGTTTCCTTTTTGACCGAGGTCCTCACTTTGGCCTGGTTCCAGCGGCAGAATCTTCAGCGATCAGCGGTTTCCGCGGCGGAATCCCGCCACATGCCGGCACGGGCTTCCCGCGCCTGCTGCTCGGCGAGACGGAACCGCTGTTTCATCTCGGCCCGATAGGGAAACCGCGTCTGCGCGCGGCTGAAGCCGGCTCGAATGATGGCTTCATTCAGCAGCAACTGGTCCAGCCAGACATAGGCCAGCACCCGGTCGTACTGGTCAAGCTGCTCCTGGTCGTAGGTCAGACGAACGTCCTTCCCTTCCACCAGACCACGCAGATAGTCCGCAGCCTCCAGCCCCAGCGGGGAAACGGGCCGGTCCGGGTGCTTTGTTTCGGGCGTGTTGATCCCGATCAGCCGGACGCGTGTGCGATCGATGAGCAGCAGGGTGTCTCCATCGATCACCCGCTGCACACGATGAACCGCGCCGTCCTCAAACGGGTAGCGTTCGGGCGGAGCAGGCCCCTGTCGCACCAGACGGCTGGCGGTCAGGACAATCAGGGCCAGCAGGAACCACCAGGTGACGCGGCGGCGATGCAGAATTCGGGCCGCTGTGGAGCGCAGCACGTGCACGGGCCCATACTGCCTGTGACGTCCATTCATGCGCCAGCGGACTCCGCTGCCTCAGGACAGGAGACGATTCAGCGAGGCTGGCAGGAAGTGCGGGGCCAGCTCAGTCACTCAAGAGACTTGGCCGGCCGACAGCGGCACCATCCCGTTCTTCCGGGCCGCCGGCAGGCGCGGGTCCGGACTGGCTGAAATCTGTTCCAGTCAGCCAGCCGGTTTCGTCCACATGGAAGTGCCGGAATCAGTTTTCGCTGAAATTGAACCGCCGGACGGAATCTCTGCCCAGGGGATCCTGCAGGAACTTTTTCTGACAGGCGGGGCACAGGTCGTACTTGAGGGTGCGGGATTCGCAGTCATCGACCGGAGAGGTGCCGTCGGCTTCCATCTGCTCGATCAGGTCGGCGACTTCCTGCAGATTATCGGAGTCGAGATCTTCCTCGCCAAGCTCTTCGGGATCAAAAGCCGGATACACCTCAAGACGCACCACAAAACGGCGGTCGTCGAGTTGCCGGCCGCACGAATCGCACGAGAAGTGCAGCATTGGATTACGAGTCCTTCCCGATCCGGAGATGGCCGGAACTGAAACAGCCCCACGGCAGAAGAGAGCGCTGCTGCAGGGAGCACTGCAGTTCCGAAAACAGCTGCCAGGAACGCAGCAGTTGCCCGCCGGCCAGTTCATACCGCAGGAAAAGTTCTCTGCGGAAGGGGGCAACAGTCGAATTCGATTGTAAGCACAAAACGCGAAGCGTTGAAAGCCCCATCATTGGGAATTTCCCCACAGGGCGATCCCGGAGCCCTCCGACTGATTCGACTGGAACTGCAAACCGCCCCGGCAGGATGGCCGCCGGACGCTGTCTGTTCGCCTGTCTGCCGGACGAAATACCAGCGAGGAAGCGCCCGGCTGCAGGCAGACATGGCGCAGGGCATGCGGCCCCGTAAAGCGGCGGACGCTGGAATGAAGGAACTGGCGACCTGAAAGATCCCGGGGAACGGCAGCGACCCGTTTGCTTCAGTCCCAGTCATCCATCAGACGTGCCACGTCTTCCTCAGCGGGTTCGGAGCTGACCGCCTGAGACTGCGGGAGTTCGCCCGGCCGGATTTCTCGAGCTGACCGCGAAGGCCCGGCGACCGGGGAAGGGCCAGCAGTCCGTGTGGACTCTGCTCCGGTGCTCACCTGCTCCGGTTTTTCCGATACGGTATCGGAACCTGTCGACTGCCGGCCTCGGGAGGGCGTCCTGACTTCGAATTCTTCACAGCCCAGCAGCCGGCAGAGTTTGGAAATCAGCTCCTGCCGGGAGAAATTCGATTTCACCACGTAGTCCGACACGCCGGACCGTGCAGCGGCGACCACGGTTTCCCGTGATGTGTCGGACGTCAGAATGACAACCGGCACGTTCATCAGACGGGGATGCCCCCGGAAGGCCCGCAGAGTCTGCAGACCATCCCAGCCCGGCATGAGAATATCGACGAGCACCAGGTCTGGAGGATTCTGCAGTGCCAGATGAAATCCCTCTGCTCCGTCCGAAGCCGCGGTCACCTGAAACCCGGTCTCCAGCAGTGCGACGACCAGCCGCCGAAATAGAGGATCATCATCGATGACCATGACACGTTTCGGCAGGGACATGGCAGCCTCGGGAGGTTACCGGCTTCACAGCCGGCCGGATGCGGTTTCGAAGAAGATGACTGCTGGTGGCCGGGAAGTCTGCGTGTCGGTCAGACGACTGCGGGAAACGTTCGGCTTTCAGCAGACGGTTCTGCGAATTCGGGAAGGTCAGGCTGCTCCAGCCGGGGCGGTGCAGACTGCACTCAACAACTCGGAACAGCTTTCCTGCGAATGATGGCCCGGTGGTCTGAATGCCTGGGGCCCGGCTGAGGAACGTGGTTTTCCGGCAACAGCCCCACGACCGATCCGTCAGTCTTCCGGCACAACCGCCGGACCAAAGGCACTGTTCGCTCCCTGCTGCAGATCGTTGAACATCAGATTCAGAACACGCAGAATCTCGATCCCGCGGGAGCTGATTCCGTCAGCAAACGGGATAGCTTTCGCCTGCTCCCGGGCCGGCTGATTCCTGACGCAACGTCCGATGGATTCCGTTGTTCGTGCCTTGCC
Organism: Planctomycetaceae bacterium; assembly: GCA_020426545.1. Classification (GTDB taxonomy): domain Bacteria; phylum Planctomycetota; class Planctomycetia; order Planctomycetales; family Planctomycetaceae; genus JAGQPV01. Next base: position 4,646 of record JAGQPV010000122.1, on the reverse strand, counting down.
TGCCGACACAGGATCGACTGTCAGACGGTATTCCGTAACAGACTCCGGAAGCGTGGACGTAATCTCTGCTGTCTGCTGCATCCCGGGACTCCTCCATATCCTTACGTACCCTGCATCAACTGGCTGCCCAAACCTTAGTGCGCCAACACGGACGACCATGTGTCTGATGTTGTTTTTTTGCAATGCGAGCCGCGGCCCGCCGGTGCGACTGGAACAATCCATTTACTCGCCAGAGGGCTCAGACAACGTGTGCCATTTCTGACGGCAGGACCCCCGCCCTCGTCCGTCATCCCTCAGATTTCCGGCCTCTCAGATCTCGCCCGGGCCCGCCCTCAGCCATACAGCCGCGCAGGGGCAAAGCCACAGCAGCTCGATTCACCAGAGCCAGTCACCGCGCAGGCTGCGGCAACATGAAACCGCTGCGAAACGGGCGCTGCGAAACAGGGCTGCAGCGAAGCCGGGCATTACGAAGGGAACCCCGCTGAAGCAGACCCTCAGCAGCAGAACCCTGCCGGGAGGGAACAGCACCCCCGGATGGAATCAGCGGTGCAGGGGGATCAGTCGGTCGCCCCGGGCATTTTCGTCCCCGTCAGCGGCCCATTCCGGCCAGAACCGATTCCTGCGCTCCCCGCGAAATTCCTCAGGCTGCGGATTGACAGGGCCTGGGCGACTGGTACGATAAATGGAGTTGAGATTCAGTCTCAATCAAAGTTGGCTCTGAGAATGAGCGGGCGACCTGCTGCCGGATGCTGCGAACCGGATTTCTGAACAGAGAACAACTGCAGAAACGGTTCGGCAAGAGAGTGCTGTGCGACAGAGCTGCTGTCGGACAGCCGGCCATCAGGTTGAACCTGCTCCACACCTGACGACATGGCAACTGGCCACCTGAGGCCCTGAAGCCAGTAGAGACTGTCCGGAAGCCGCTGCCGCCGCGGGATGCACTCGGGCGACAGCTGAGGGAGCCACAGGCCGATTCCTGTGGCCACCGGTTTCAGACGGACAGCTCGGCGGGCGGAACGGGAACTGGCCAGCTGCCGCATTGCAGCTGTTCCTCCCGCCGTGGTCTCTTTCCCGCCATTGGAACTCGCCGATGTCGATAGCTGACCTGCCACCAGTCACCGCGTCCCGCACTGTCTGCCACTGCATTCGTGTGACAGAAGCGGAAATTGAAAATGCCATCACCGATGGCATGGCACAGAGCGTTCGCTGCGTGATGAACCAGACCGGCGCCGGTACCGGCTGCACGGCCTGTCATCCCGCAATCCGCCGGTATCTGGCGAATCAGTGCCCGTCGCCTTCTTCATCGGCTTCGGCACCCACCTGCGTAATGAGGTAGTTCTCGATACCGACTTTGCTGATCAGGTCGAGCTGCGTTTCCAGCCAGTCGACGTGCTCTTCCGACTCCACGAGAATCTTCTCCAGCAGCTCGCGGCTGCCGGCATCGCCCTCTTTAACGCACAGATCGATCGCCTTGTTGTAGGTCTCCACACCCTTTGTCTCGAGGGTGAGATCGAACTGGAACTGCTCTTCCACCGAGGTGCCCACGCGAATCGTGTCGTACCGGGCGATTTCCGGCACGCCATCGAGGAACAGGATCCGGTCGATCAGCAGTTCGGCGTGCTTCATTTCTCCGATGGATTCGGAATAGTGCTTGCGGCCCAGCCGCTGCAGGCCCCAGTTGGTGCACATTTTCGCCTGCACGAAATACTGATTGATGGCTGTCAGTTCGATTGTCAGCCCGTCGTTCAGCGCGTCGATAATGTTCTGCTTGCCCTGCATCGAAGACTCTCCCTGTACTGCATTCCTGCGGTTCCCGGTGACTGCCCCAATGAGGACGGGCCCAGTGGGGACGGGCCGATTCTAGGGAGCGTTGTGTTTAATGGTCCAGTGCCCCGCCACGGATCACCGGGATTTTCCACTGATTGAAACACGGTCGCGATGCGCTGGCTCTGAATCGCGGGATCCGGTCGCATGCCAGCGGCTGCTTTTTACGCGACCGAATCCCCGCAGCCCCCGGGAAATCAGGAATGCCCGCGGAACAGGGCAGGGCGGCCACAGATCAGCAACCTCTGTTGTGATTGCCGCAGCCGCAGTAAGAGCAGCGGCAGCGCTACCTCCTGATGAGCCTGATTGGCACCGCTTACAGATCCTCGCCGCACCCGGCGCAGAACGGCACCATCTCGGAGTTCACGGTTCCGCAGGCTGAACACCGCACCGAGCCGGACAGCAGATCTCCTTCGATGGAACTGCTGCTGACGCCCGTGCTCCGCCGTCCCGCCTCTTCTTCCTGCAGAGGAAGCGGCCGGTCTTCTGGCTGGTCGCTGGCTGCCCGGTTACTCGCTGACGGGGCGCTGTCACCACGAAGCACTTCCTCCGCTTTGGCGATGGCCAGCCGGTTCCGTTCCGTTGCCGGACCGGGTTCTTCTGGGTCCATGGCATCGGGCACGGCCGACCGGCCCCCGTCTTCCTCCCCGCCACCGCCATCCGGGCTGTCGGTTTCATGCCACGGCGTCAGGCCACCGGTTCCGTACACCAGAGCGGCAAAGCTCACCGCTCCCACCATTCCCGCCGGAACAGCCACTACCGCCAGGTCGGGCCACTGCGCGATGACCTGATCCGGCCCGCGGTTGGCGAACTGCACGATGCACTGCCGCAGCAGGCGGGCTGCCAGCACCAGAACCACACTGCAGCCCGCGAGCCCGATCAGCAGCGCCACTCCCCGGCTGATTTTCATGCGGGACATTCCGCTCGAAATCGACATGGTCCTCTCCTTACTTTGCGGCTGGTGACGGATCTCCCGGTCAGAGCAATTCGGAAGACGGTCCGACTCCGGCCTCAGCTGCCGGCGGGCAGTCTCTGCCAGCGGGCGATTGCCCCCGGCCGGCCAGACTCGAATCACGGAAGCGTCCCGCGGCTCTGTCCTGCCGACACCGCTGCTTCCCGGCGTGTTCGCCCGGCAGCCCTCGGCGGATCTCCAGCCAGTCAGTCTCTGAAACCGACCACCATACTGGAGTGTACGGACGGAGCGGCCTGCCGGATCTCCCGGATTTCGGGGATCGGGCCACGTCAGGGCAGCTGCCTGGTCCGTGGAACCGCGCCAGCCGGTACACGGCCGAACGGGTTCGCGAGCAGAGTGCCCGGCCGCGAAGTCACTTCTTGACCGGCTGTTTCAACGGGTGATATAGTGATCTGGTACGGGTCTTCAGCCGTAAGTGGCCACGTTCTGGTGACTTCCGGGGAAGACGGCCCGCTTGAGATGGAACATTGCCGATCATGAAGCACACTTTCTCCGGTCCGTTGTCCCGCGCACTGATCACGGCCATTCTGCTGACGGCCGCCTCCGCCGTTCCAGCTTCGGCCCAGATTGCAGCCGGCAAGGGCTTCGATTACATCATCCGCCCCGAAGCTTCGGTGGAGGAGATGCTCAGCCATTCGGACTTCTGGGCAGTGGAAGTCGCCCTCAAGCCCATGCGGATGGTGACCGTGAACGTCACCGATCCCACGACGGGCAAAAAGAAGCTCGAGCGGATCTGGTATCTGGCGTACCGGGTGGTGAATCGTCCGCTTGATCGTCCCGACCGCACCGCCACCGAACCGTCCAATGAACTGGATCCGCCACCCCGTCAACGGCCCCTGTTCATTCCCGAGTTCACGCTGGTCACCGACGACAACAGCGAACAGTTCGTCTACGAAGACGTCCTGATTCCGGAAGCTCAGGCGGAAATCAGCCGCCGCGAGCGGATGCCGCTGAAAAATTCCGTGGAGATTGCCGGGCAGATTCCGGAAGTCACCGATCCCGAGGCCCTGGCACCGAACGCGCTGTTCGGCGTGGCCATGTGGCGGAACATCGATCCCCGGGTCGATTTCTTCACCGTTTACCTGACGGGGTTTTCCAGCGGCTACCGGGTCGTTGCCGGACAGGATGGCGAACAGCTGAACTATCGCCGCACGATCGTGGTGGATTTCCAGCGTCCCGGTGATGAATTCGATCAGACCGAGCGGGAATTCCGCCGTCCGAGCGAAGGTCGCTGGATCTACCGGCCGGAAGACATCACTCCGGATAACCTCAACAACGAGCTGCCAGCCGGTGCAGATGAGAAGAAAGACGGCGAAGCCGCTCTGCCGGAAGCGGCCGCTGCTGAGGAGTAAGCCGCCCGCCGCCAGCTTGCAGGTGGGGGCAGTACTTCAACTTCATCCGCTTCTCTTCATTCGCTTCTCCCGGCCCACCAGGTCCCGCCGGCTCAGTCAGTTTGAGCACGCGTCGCGTGTTCTCCCCGCTGGCGTCCAGGGCATTCTCTTTCTTCCCTGGCCGACCTTTCCCGGGCCGACCGGGCTTCCTCCGCACTCCCCAAGCAGCACCCAGACGGCGTCTCCGCCTCGCTCTGCTGTGACGGTCTGGAGACCTCCGTGCCCGCGTTCCGCCGGCCGCATCAGTCGGCCAGATCGGCGCCTGGCTGAATTCTTCCGCAGGGTGTTCGAGTTTCTCCCGGATGAACGCCAGTCACCTGTCACTTGACGCCGATCTTTGTGTCGAGCAATATTGGAGGTTACTGATCTGTTCCCGTCCGCAGGGCCCCTGCCAGTGTTGCGCTGAGGGTGTGGCTGTGGATCGAGAGCAAAACCGTCGACCGTCATCGTGATTCCGA
>JAGQPV010000121.1 GCA_020426545.1 Planctomycetaceae bacterium | reverse complement strand
ACTGCCTGGGCGATATCATCGGCTATGGGCCGAACCCGCGCGAATGCATCGATCGGGTGATGAAGGTCGACTTCTGCCTGCTGGGCAATCACGACCAGGGCGCCCTGTTCGATCCTGAAGGGTTCAACTCGGGAGCGGAACGCGCCATCTTCTGGACGCGTAAAATGCTCGAAGCCGGCGATGCCCGCGGGAACGAGGCCCGCTGGGAATTTCTGGGCGAACTGCCCCGCATGCGGCGGGAGCCCGACCTGCTGTTTGTGCATGGTTCGGCCCGCAACCCGCTGAATGAGTATGTCTTCCCGGAGGACATCTACAACCAGCGGAAGATGGAACGCATTTTTGGCCTGGTCGATCGTTACTGCTTCCAGGGCCACACTCATATTCCAGGCGTTTTCACGGAGGAGCTGAATTTTCTTGCTCCCGAGGAAATCGATTTCCGTTATACCCCCGGCGACCAGAAACTGCTGATCAACGTGGGTTCCGTCGGCCAGCCGCGTAACGGAGACTCCCGCTCGTCTTATGTCATTCTGGAAATGAACGACGAGGCAGACGAAAACGGCAGTCGCAGCCCGTATTCGATCGAATTCCACCGCGTCGAATACGATCTCGAACAGACGGCCGCCAAGATTTACGACATCCCCGATCTGGATAATTTCCTCGGGGATCGACTGCGCGACGGGCGATAGCCCGCTCTGCCCGCCTCGCAGCGGCATCATGCCGCAGCCAGCCGCAGGGCAACTGCCGCCGCAGTAAGAAGAAGTGGGGTTGAAAAGAGACACCAGCTGCACGGTTCCCACCCGGGAACGTGTGGTTTCCGCGAAGTCACAACCCCGGTATCAAGCCCGGACAGGGCACTACTCGCCTCCACCGGATCGGCCTGACCTCATTGAGGCTGGTCCTTACGAAACCGGTCCACCGTTATGGACAGCCGTCGTTATATTGTCTTTCTTGTCCTGTCGATGGCGATTCTCATCGGGTGGATGCAGCTGTTCGCGCCGAAACCGGTGCCGAACAGGCCACCCGCGGGTGCACCGGAAGCGGGCGCCGCAGCAGAACCCGGCGCCGAAGACGGCGCGGTCGTCGATGGGGTGGATACTCCGGACGCCAAAGGCGACGGACCAGAGGGAGAGCCGGTCGCCGGTGAACCCGCAGCCGGGGAAAACCCTCCCGCCACGGAAGGAGCCGACCCGGCTGACGCCGGAGCCGCCACGGAAGCAGCAGCGGGCAAACCCCCTGCAGAAGAAGAAGCTGACAACGGCCCGCCCCGATACGAACCCCGGCTGGTGGAACTGGGTTCCCGCGATCCGGAATCCGGCTACTTCCTGATGGCGGAAGTCGACAGCGCGGGCGCCGCGCTGAGCGGAATTTATCTGAACGATCCCCGCTACTCGGAACTCTCGGACCGCAAGCGGCAGCTGCGAATGGTGGGGAATGGCCAGGGCGAACGCTCGACGTTTGCGACGGCTGTCTCGCAGATCGACGCACAGCTGGCCCCGTGGAATACCAGCCTGGCCACCGCCGACTGGAAGCTGATCAGCACCGAGCCAGACCCCGAACTCAAGGACGTGCTGCGCAGCGTCACCTTTGAATACGCGGCGCCGAAGGGCGGGCTGGTGGTCCGCAAGACGTACCGCGTTCATCAGGCCTCCGCGGCGGGAAGCCTGAACCGCATCGCCCGCGATACCGAAACCACCGGTTACGAAGTCGACCTCGAACTGACGATTCACAACAGCGGGAACGAGCCGCAGGTGACGGAGTATATCCTGCAGGGACCGGTGGGCCTGCCGCTGGAGAACGCGGAGAACTCCCGCAAGTTCCTCGACGTGCAGACCGGCTTCATGGATGACGACCAGTCGGCCACGCCGATTGCGGAACGCAAACTGCGAACCAGCCTGCACACAGCCGCCGAAATCGTCGAATTCGAAGAAGAAGAAACCGTGCCGGTCTGGAAGTCGGCCGTGCGGTACATCGGTGTCGATACCCAGTATTTCGCCGCCCTCATCATCCCCGCCAGCGACCAGCTGCAGGACGACTGGATCGCCACCATCGAACCAATGGTGGTGAAGCAGGGCAAAGAGCCGAGGCACAGCGATGTCAGTGTGCGACTGGCTTCCGAGCCCCTGCGGCTGGAAGCCGGGAAGGAAGTCACGCATACCTGGCAGCTGTACGCCGGCCCCAAGCGGGACAAACTGCTGGAGCAGTTCGGAGCGGAAGACATCCAGGATCTGGGTGTGGTCAGTCCCGTCAGCCGCGGCATGCTGTGGCTGCTGCAGAGTCTGCATGGTCTGGGGATCCCCTATGGTCTGGCGATCATCTGCCTGACCATCATCGTCCGCGGTGCCCTGTTCCCGCTGTCTCGCAAGCAGGCCATCGGGGCCCGCAAGATGAAGGAACTGCAGCCCAAGATTGCCGAGCTGAAAAAGAAATACGGCGAAGATAAAGAAAAGCTGGCCCGGGCTCAGATGGAGCTGTTCAGCAAGAACAACTACAACCCGCTGGCCGGCTGCCTGCCGCTGTTCCTGCAGCTGCCGATTTTTATCGGCCTGTATAACGCGCTGAACAGCTCCGTCGATCTGCGGATGGCCTCGTTTTTATGGGTCGATAACCTGGCCGCGCCCGATGCCCTGATTCGCGATATCGGCTTCCGCCTGCCCTACCTGGGCAGCTCGCTGAACCTGCTGCCGATCATCACTGTGGTGCTGTTTGTGGTACAGCAGAAGATGTTTATGCCGGCCCCCGCGCCCGACGATGAGCAGGCTCAGATGCAGTATAAAATGATGAACTTCATGATGCTGTTCATGGGCTTCATGTTCTACCACGTTCCCGCCGGACTGTGCGTGTACTTTATTGCCTCCAGCCTGTGGGGCATGGGTGAGCGGAAGATGCTGGATTATGGTTCCGTGCCCGACGCCGAGAACGGTGCCGGAGTCGACCGCGCTGGTTCCAGCGATAAAGGCTCCTCTTCCTCCGCCCCCTCGGCCGGTCCGGGCTCTTCCCCGGCGGATGGCAGACGGCGGAATGCGGCCGATGACAACGACGGCAGGAAGCCGGCGGGGGGCGGGTTCCTGTCTCGACTGCTGGCCCAGGCTGATGCGGCGGCCGACCCGCGAAACAGCCAGAAACGGGATGCCAATCGACAGGAAACCCGTCGGAACCGTCGCTCGAAACCACAGAGGTAGCCGGCGGTGATTCCCTCGGGATGGCAGCCGGACGACACCATTGCCGCGCTGGCTTCGCCTCCGGGTGCAGCGGCCCGCGGGCTGATCCGCCTGAGCGGGCACGGCTGCCGGGAGGTGCTGGAAACCTGTTTTTCCGCCGCCCAACCGGAGCAGTGGCGAACGGCCCGTCAGGCCACGCGGTTTACGGGAACGCTGCAGCTGGCAGGCATTTCCCGACAGATCCCGGCGGCCGTCTGCCTGTGGCCCGGGCGGCGGAGTTACACCGGCGAACCAGCCGCGGAACTTCATCTGCCTGGTTCTCCGCCGCTGCTGGAAGCCGTGCTGTCGCAGCTGCACACAGCCGGCGCACGCCCGGCGCGGCCGGGCGAATACACCCTGCGGGCGTTTCTGGCCGGACGGATCGACCTCGTGCAGGCGGAAGCCGTGCTGGGAGTGATCGATGCGGCCGACGAGAGCGAACTGCAGCAGGCGTTGCGGCAGCTGGCAGGCGGGCTGTCCGCCCCGGTGACGGAACTGCGGAGCCGCCTCCTGAATCTGCTGGCCGATCTGGAAGCCGGTCTGGACTTCGTCGAGGAAGACATCGAATTTGTTTCCGTCACGCAGTGCCTGGCCCGGCTGGATGAGGGTCTCGGGCTGATTCGTCAGCTGCTGGAGCAGGAACGGGACCGCGGCCGCTCTGGTGATCGCTGGCGGGTGGTCCTCGCCGGCCAGCCGAATGCAGGCAAGAGCACCCTGTTCAACCGGCTGTGCGGTACGGAGGGAGCGCTGGTTTCGCCCACCAGGGGCACCACGCGGGACTGGCTTGCGGCCAGTTTGAACTGGAACGGACTGCCCGTCGAGCTGATTGACACTGCTGGCCAGGAACAGGAAATCGACAGTCTGACCGGGCAGATGCAGCAGCAGCGACACGGCCAGCTGGAACAGGCCGATCTCGTGCTGTGGTGCTCTCCCGCCAGTGCGGAGGCCAGCCAGCAGCAGGAAGACGCCGGGCTGCTGGCGGGACTTGCCGGCCTGTCCGTGCCGTGGCTGCAGGTGCGCACCATGAGCGACCTGGCCCGCTCGATTGACCCGGCCGCCCCGCCCGCTGCTGTCGAGGGCAACCTCACATCGGAAACTGCCGGGGCCGATGCACCAGACGAACACGGGCCGATCCCGGCGGGCTCCGTCTCTGTCAGTGCGGTCACGGGTGCGGGTCTCAGTCAGCTCGTGAATCTGGCCTGTGCCCGGCTGCATGGTACGCCGGGAACGGGCGACAACCGCCTGCGGCAGATGCTGGGCAGCACGCAGTCCCGCTGTCGGGCCAGCCTGCAGGAAGCCATGACGGCTCTGGATGAGGCACGCACTGCTGCGGCCGCCGGAGCCGGCGACGAACTGGTGGCGATGGAACTGCGGGCCGCTCTTGAGGAACTGGGACAGGTGGCGGGCAGTGTCTGCACGAATGACCTGCTCGACCGGATCTTCAGCCGGTTCTGCATCGGCAAATAACAACAGCGAACCGCTGGCCGCGGTCACCCGTCTGAGACGGGACACAGCACCACGGCGCAGGTCAGCAGCAGTCCAGACGGAGAACCGATTCGTGCCAGTTGAACTCAACAGCATCTGTGTGTTCTGCGGATCGAGCCCCGGGCGGGATCCGCTGTACCGGCAGCAGGCCACGGCACTGGGCGGCCAGCTGGCCCGGCGGGGAATTCGCCTGGTCTACGGCGGTGGCAGCGTGGGGCTGATGGGCACCGTGTGCGATGCCGTGCTGGACAGTGGCGGCCAGGTGACCGGTGTGCTGCCGGAGTTTCTGGCGACACGGGAACTGCAGCATTTCGGCGTGGATGACATGCGGATTGTGCCCGACATGCACGCCCGCAAGGCCCTCATGGCCAGCCTGAGCGACGCATTCATCGCGCTGCCGGGCGGTTATGGCACGCTGGAGGAACTGCTGGAGATCATCACGTGGGCGCAGCTGGGGCTGCACCGGGCAGGCATCGGCCTGCTGAATACCGGCGGATTCTACAATCCGCTGATCCAGCTGATCGACCAGGCCGTCGAGGCCGGGTTTGTGCGAGCGGCGCAGCGGGAACTGCTGCTGGTGGACGACGATCCGGGCCAGCTGCTCAACCGGCTGGCCGAATACACCCCGCCCTCAGCGGAGGGTTGGCTCCGCCCGGAACAGACATGATGAGTGGAAGTGCCGCCCCTGGTTACTCCACCGTCACCGACTTGGCCAGGTTGCGGGGACGGTCGACATTGCAGCCCCGCAGCACGGCAATGTGATAGGCCAGCAGCTGCAGCGGAATACTGGTCACCAGCGGCTGCAGGTATTCCTCGACTTCCGGCACGTAGATGACTTCATCGGCCAGTTTGTCCAGCCGGTGGTCACCCTCGCAGGCAATGGCGATCACCGGGCCACGGCGGGCACGGATTTCCTCCAGATTGCTGACCACCTTGGAGTAAATGCTGCCCCGCGGGACGAGGAACACGGAGGGCGTGTTTTCATCGACGAGGGCGATCGGCCCGTGTTTCATCTCGGCGGCGGGGTAGCCTTCCGCGTGGGCATAGCTGATTTCCTTCAGCTTCAGTGCCCCTTCCAGGGCCACCGGGAAATTGTACAGCCGGCCCAGGTACAGGAAGTTCTGGTTATCGCGGAACCGCTCGGCCACGGCCCGCACCTGCTCGTTGCACTTCAGAGCCTGTTCGATCTTTCCGGGGATGGCCTGCAGCTGCTCGATGATCCGTTTGCCGGCGGGCCACGAGAGGTGTCGCATCCGCCCCAGATACAGGGCCAGCAGAGTCAGCACGGTCACCTGCGAGGTGAAGGCCTTGGTTGAGGCCACACCGATTTCCGGCCCGGCATGCAGGTAGATTCCGCCATCGGCTTCGCGGGCAATGGTGGAACCGACCACATTGCAGATCGCCAGCGTGGGATGGCCTTTCCGCCGGCATTCCCGCATGGCGGCCAGGGTATCGGCGGTTTCGCCACTTTGCGTGATGGCGAACACCATGGTGGTTTCGGTCAGCGGCGGGTTGCGGTACCGCAGCTCACTGGCGTATTCGACTTCCGTGGGAATGCGGGCAAATTCTTCCAGCAGATACTCGCCCACCAGGCCCGCATGCCAGCTGGTGCCGCAGGCGGTCAGCACGATGCGATCAACCCGCCGCAGCTGCTGGGGTGTCAGATTCAGGCCGCCGAACATGGCGGTGGCTTCATCGAGATCGAGCCGGCCCCGCATCGCATTCTGAACGGAGGTGGGCTGCTCGAAAATCTCCTTGAGCATGTAATGCTCAAATTCGCCCAGGTCGCTGGCCGTCGCTTCCGGGGCGAGAGTCTGAATGGAGGGAGCCTGCTGACCCAGATCGCGGTGCAGCAGTTCCATGCCGTCCCGCGTCAGGATGACGAGCTGATGATCGGCCAGGTACACGACTTCATTCGTATGGCCGGCCAGGGGGCTGGCATCGCTGGCGATGAAGTATTCGTCTTCGCCCACGCCCACCACCAGCGGGCTGCCGACGCGGGCGGCAATCAGCATATCGGGCCAGTCGCGGAACAGAACCGCCAGGCCATAGGTGCCCTTCAGCTGTTTCAGTGCCGCTTCCACCGCACGGAAGCAGATCCGGGGATCGTCCGGAGCGCTTTCCAGTTTGATCTGTTCGGCCAGCTCATGCGAAATCAGATGAGCCACGACTTCGGTGTCTGTCTGAGAGTGAAAAATATAGCCCTTCTGCTGCAGCTGTTCCCGCAGCCGGGCATGGTTTTCCACCACTCCGTTATGCACCAGCACCACATCGCCGTTGCCGCCGGTGTGGGGGTGTGAGTTCACGTCGGTGGTTTCGCCGTGCGTGGCCCAGCGGGTATGGCCAATGCCCAGCGAACCGGGAACGGGCATCCGCTCGACCAGCGAAGCCATCTCCTTCACGCGGCCGGCCTTCTTGCGGACGTTGATTCCGCCCTCATGGCTGACGGCAATTCCCGCGCTGTCGTACCCGCGGTATTCCAGTCGCAGCAGTCCCTCAATCAGGATTTCCGAAGCATTGCGATGGCCAATATAGCCGACGATTCCGCACATGACAGACTCCCGGAAAACAGATTGAGCGGGCAGACGCCGGTCGTTCAGACAGCAGCCGGAATTCGGGCGGATGCCGGTCGTTCGGGCAGGCAGGATGAGGACCAGTCCCCGAGCAGAAAGGCACGGAAACATGGCCTGCGCGAGGAGACAGGGTGTTTGCGATTCGGTGCACCATGGGCGGCAGGCCCATCGCACCGACAGCGAATGGAATGACGTGAGGGAAGCGAAACGGCAGGCCGGAACAGGTACCGGGCGCACGGCCTCAACCATTGAATGGAGCGGAAAGGTAGCCGGGAACGGAAATCAGGTCAAGATGAGCCAGGCAGCGGGAAGTTCTGTCATTGACGACGCCATGCAGCAGGAGAGTTCCTGGACCGGACACGGGTGCTCCCCTGCTGAAGGCCGTTTCTCAATGCCGGGGAACTCTCCGGTAGATCTCTGCTTCTTTTCCGTGGAGCCAGAAACGCAGCGCCCCTGTCAGTCGCGGCATGATGCCCCATGTGAGGGTGATGACAACCAGCAGGGTAATCACTGCGGTGGCCGCAACGGGATGGAATATGTGCAGCCGGGGCGCCAGCAGCATCGACCACAACAGAACCGCCGGAAAGACTCCCAGCCAGGTCACAATCGCCATTTTCCACCGTGGCGGAGGATTGCGGCCGCCCCGAAAGAAGGCTTCAAAGCCATGCAGCGGGCGAATCAGCGCATCGCCCTCAATCAGGTGATCTGTCTCTCGCTGATACTGTCGGTACAGATCCGATTCATAGAACCGGCGGCTGTGTTCCTTACTCGGAAATGAGCGGTGGAGCAGAAACTCGCGACTTCCCGAGTCTGGTTCCGGCCGCAGCAGATGCACTCCCGTGGCGGAGCGGTCCTGGAAAGACCGCTGCACCAGCCGAACGAGAGCCTCTTCGAGTTCGTCCACTTTGCCTTCCCGTGCCGTGAGCACTATGGCCCAGTGGACCGCTTCTTTCGCAGCAGTTTTCGATACGTCCTGCATGGCGGGTCTGTTCCTGACCTGTAGAAAAAACACCTCTGTCCGCCGGCGAGGTGAGATCAGTTCTGCTGGTGTGCAGAGAGGAAGCCATAGTCCACATAGCCTTCAGGCCCGCTGGAATAATAGGTGGCCGGGTCCGGTTTATTCAGTTCCGCTGCCAGGCGAAACCGCGCAGGCAGATCGGGATTGGCGATGAACGACTGGCCAAACGCAATCGCATCGGCCTCCTGATTCCTTAGCGCAGCCTCGGCCGTCTGCCGGTCGTAACCGCCATTCGTGATCAGCACCCCGTGGTATGTTTTCCGGAGGAAGGGGGTCACCCTGGGGGCAGCCCCATTGAACAGGCGACCGGGCCGAATGGCTTCTGCGGTGTGCACATAAGCCAGGCCCCAGTCGTTCAGCAGCTGGCCCGCCTGTGAGAACAGGGCGATCGGGTCGCTGTCGCTCATCCCGTTGCCGTCCATTGTCGGGCTGAGTCTCAAACCGGTGCGGGCGGGAGACCACGCCGCTGTCACGGCGGAGACAACTTCCTGCAGGAATCTCAGGCGGTTCTCGATGGGGCCACCGTACATGTCCGTCCGCTGGTTGGACGAATCCCGCAGGAACTGATCGATCAGATATCCGTTGGCTCCATGAATCTCGACACCATCAAACCCGGCCTGCCGGGCCAACCGGGTCGCTGTCGCATAGTCCTCGACGATGCGGGCTATTTCCTCCACAGTGAGTTCCCGCGGAATGACATACGGTTTCTTACCATCGGGCGTATGCGCCTCTCCCTCGGCGGCGACAGGTGAGGGACCAACCGGCAATTGCCCGTGCTGATAATCGGGGTGGGAAACCCGTCCCATGTGCCACAGCTGCAGGAACATGCGCCCGCCGGCGGCATGCACGGCTTCCGTCACCCGCTGCCAGCCGGCTACCTGCTGCGGGCTGTAAATGCCCGGGGCACCGTGCCAGCCATAACCCTGCTCGCTGATGGCCGTGGCCTCGCTGATAATCAGCCCGGCGGAAGCTCGCTGCGCGTAGTATTCCGCCATCAGCGGGTTGGGCACCCGGTCGGTGGACCGTGCTCGTGTCAGGGGAGCCATGATGATCCGATTTGGAATCTGAATGGCACCGAGCTGCAGAGGACGGAACAGAAATTCGACTTCGCCGTGGTACATGACTCGAGTCCCGCTGTTCAGTTGAGGTAAGAAACTGGTGAGTGGCTGGCGATCCATTCCTGCGGCCAATTCTACGGCCACTCCTGATATCTGTGAAATACATAACTGATCTCAATGTGATCGCTTTCTGTTATCATGATCCGTCAGACTGAAACACTGTTTTCTGCCGGTTTCCTCTGTCCTGCCGGTCTCTGCCGCGGGCGGGCCTCCCGTTCGGCTGAAACTTTTCAAGCGTCGATCTGAACCAGAGGTTGATCAGACTTCCATGGAACTTCGCCATCTGCGGTACTTCGTGGCCGTTGCGACCGAACTCAATTTCACGCGGGCGGCGGAGACCCTGCTGGTCGCCCAGCCCGCATTGAGCACACAGATCGCCAGTCTGGAACGGGAGATCGGCACGCAACTGCTGTTCCGCAACCGGCGTACTGTAAGGCTGACCGCCGCCGGGGCTTCCTTTCTGCAGGATGCCCGAGCGATTCTGGCTGCCGCGGAGACTGCCAGAGAAAATGCGCTCCGCACCGCCCGAGGGGAAGCGGGCCGGCTGTCGCTCGGATTCTTTTCCGCCCCGGCCATGCACTTCCTGCCGGATCTGATTCGGCGGTATCGCAACCGCTATCCCGACGTCACCATTCAGATGCGGGAACTGAATCCGGACCGGCAGCTGGTGGCGCTGGCCGCAGGCGAGATCGATTTCGGCTTCACACGTCCGTTGCCTCCCGGGCACACGGAACTGTCAGCGGAAACTCTGTTTTCGGAGCGATGGCTGGCGGTGGTGGCGGAGACGCACCCACTGGCTGCACGCAAAAGGATCCGGCTGGCCGACCTGTCGCAGGATTCGTTTGTGCTGCTGGACCGACCCGTGGCAGCTGGAATGTACGACCAGGTGATTGCCGCCTGTCAGGCAGCCGGGTTTTCTCCCAATGTGCACCAGACTCCCGACCTGATGCAGACCGTGCTGACGCTGGTGGCGGCGGAGCAGGGCGTGAGCATTGTCCCCGAGGGCGTGCAGAATCTTCGCCGTCGGCAGGTGGTGTTCCTGCCGGTCACGCCAATGCTTGAGCCGTTACCGCTCATCATGTGCTGGCGGACTCATGTTGATTCGCCAGCCACCGACCGATTTCGCGAGCTGGTGCGGGAACAGAAAGCGGCCATCCGGCAGCATGGGGAAATCAGCAGCCGGAAGGGCGGGGCGTGAAAGACGGGAAGTCGCCACCGGGCATCCCTCGCCGCTGGTGGCTGGCGGCATGTCTCCGCAATCCTTTTGTCGTTTTCCAGCGGATCGATCGACTTCTTCCGAAAAACTCCGAAGGTTTGTGGTACAGCATGCGCTGGAGCGGGGCTATGAAGTGGTGGGCGTGTACCGGGAGAAAAGCGTCGGCAAGCTCGACGACTTCAAAGACCGCATCCCCGCCCCCTGCAGAGTCCGGGTTATGGGGAATGCACCCTGTATAGGTAATTTCATGCAGCCCAAAGCTCTGCAACAGAAGGGATCCAGGGACTTAAAATAAAAGGGGCGATACCCGATTGAATGCTCGCGGATTAAAGCGGATTAAAGACGACGATTTGTGATTGATCCGACTTCTGAATCGGCTACACTGACCTGAACATTCCCTCTGTAGTGCCCTGGCCCCATTGCCCCGCCATTGGGGCCACCCGCCCCAGCCCTCCCGTGGTTCTTCCTCTGTTCTCTGGAAAGCGAAACACCCGATGTCGCCCCTCAGAAAAGAACATTCCCTTTCCTCTTCGCGGGTGTTTGCCATCGCGGCCCTGCTCATCGGCCTGACTGTTGTCTTCTCCACCAGCGCGCCCGCCCAGGACATCGACCGCGCCCGGTACGAAGCAGCCAGGGAAAAACTGAGAGAGAAACGGGAAGCAAGAAGTGCAGCGGGCTACGTCAAGAAAAGCGATGATGAAAAAATGCTGACCCGGCTTCGGGCCAGCAGCAGACGGCACGAATACCGACAGCACCTCGCCGCCACCCGATCCACGTTTGAGGCGGCAAGGGCGGAAGCCTACGCAGCGGTTGTGAACACCTTTCTGGAAAACGCGGTCATCACGGTGGATGGCGGCTTCCGCACCAGCCTGATTGAGGATCCCAACACCGGCCAGCTGATGCCGCTGGTCACACGGGATACGGAAGTGGTGTCGGACCCGCTGATGGTGGCCTTCGCCGCGCACTTCGCGGAGAAGGGCGCCCGCTCCGCGGGAATTGCGGCCGCTCAGAACTATCGGGCCACGACATTCTATGCCAGCAGAATTGAAAATGCGGGACGAAGAATCCAGGAGCTTGAAGCACGAATTGCTGCGCAGAAGGGAGGCCAGCTTGCGAAGCTTCCTTAATGGCCGCCGTCTG
>JAGQPV010000120.1 GCA_020426545.1 Planctomycetaceae bacterium | reverse complement strand
GCAAAGCTGGAAGAGGCCATCTGGGACTACATCGACCGGGCGAACGAAGATCCGCAGCCGTTCCGCTGGACCGCGAAAGCGGACGACTTTCTGGGCAAAGTCGCCCGGGTCCGACAGGCCCTCGATAAATCCCCATCTGAAATAAGACACTACAGTAGCGAATAGTCACCTTCCTGATCGGTCGACTCCGCTCAATTCCGGGTATTAGCCCGGAGTGCCCACCGTGTCGTGTGACGGTTTACAGATTTGCGGGAGGGTATTGTCCGATCTCCGGTTACCGTGTCGCCGCTGTGGCGGGGCTGAAATCGGAGACTGGTTGACAACGCGGTTTCTGCGGCCATGCTGGACGGGGCGGAGTCGATTTCGTGGCAGCTCCATCCCCCGCTGAAAGGGAACTGGCGACATGGGCAATCACGTGTTTCAGGGGTGCATGCCGGCGTTGATGACCCCGTGCAATGCCAGGGGCACACCGGACTTCGCTGCACTCGCTGCCACGGCGCGGGAGCTGATTGCAGCGGGTATGCGGGCGGTGGTGTATTGCGGGTCAATGGGGGACTGGCCGCTGCTGCGCGATGACCAGCGGCAGGAAGGCGTGGCGCGTCTGGTCGAGGCCGATGTTCCGGTGGTAGCAGGAACCGGGGCACAGAACCCGCGGGCTGCGGCCGCGCATGCGGCACATGCACAAGAGGTTGGTGCGGCAGGGCTGATGGTCATCCCGCGGGTGCTCTCCCGCGGAACGTCTGCGGCGGCGCAGCGGGCGCATTTCGCCGAAATCCTCGCCGCGGCGCCCGACCTGCCGGCGGTGATCTACAACAGCCCGTATTACGGGTTCGAGACGAAGGCGGATCTGTTCTTCGATCTGCGACGCGACTATCCCAATCTGGTGGGGTTCAAGGAATTCGGCGGGGCAGAGGCACTGACGTACGCGGCCGAACAGATCACCAGCGGCGATCCGGAACTCTCGCTTATGGTGGGAGTCGATACGCAGGTGTTTCACGGTTTCGTGCGGTGCGGTGCTGTGGGGGCGATCACTGGAGTTGGGAATGCGCTGCCCGGACCAGTGCTTCGATTGATTGAACTGTGCCGGCAAGCGGCCGGTGGTGATCCACAGGCCCGGAGTCTGGCGCTGGAACTGGATGAAGCCCTCGGCGTTCTTTCGAAATACGATGAGGGGCCCGATCTCGTTCTGTATTACAAGCAACTGATGGTGCTGGAAGGTCATCCGGAGTATGCCCATCATTTTAACCTCTCAGATGCCCTCAGCCCCTCGCAGCGCGGTTTCCTGGAGTCGCAGTGGCGGACGTTCCGCAGCTGGTGGGAAGCCTGGCCGGGGAAGGCGTCATGAGCGGCGGGACAGGCGGGAACACTTCGGCGGGCATCCGCTTCATTGACTCGCACACCGGCGGCGAACCGACGCGCGTGATCGTCGCGGGCGGCCCCGATCTCGGCGCAGGCTCATTGCCTGAGCGATTCGCCGGGCTTTCCGCGGCGGACGCCTTCCGCCGGACGGTGATCAACGAGCCCCGCGGGTGGGAGGCGGTCGTCGGTGCGCTGCTGTGCGAACCCGACGAGGCCGGTTCCGCGTCCGGCGTGATGTACTTCAATAACACCGGCTATCTGGGCATGTGCGGTCACGGCACAATCGGCGTCGCCGTGACGCTGCATCACCTGGGCCGGATCGGCCTCGGCCGGCATCGCCTCGAAACGCCCGTCGGGGCCGTCGAGGTGAATCTGCTCAGTCCGAATCGGGTGAGCATCGCCAATGTTCCCAGCTATCGGCTGCGTGCCGGGGTGAACGTCGAAGTGGATGGCGTGGGAACTATCACCGGCGATGTCGCGTGGGGCGGGAACTGGTTCTTTCTCGTCGGCGATTCTCCAGCGCCGGTGAAGCCCGGAAACATCGAGGTCCTGTCCGATGTGGCCCGCCGGATCCGCGGGGCGCTGCAGCGGGACGGCATCACTGGCCGGGACGGAGCGGAGATCGACCATATCGAACTGTTCGGGCCGCCGTCGTCACCCGAGGCTGACAGCCGGAGTTTCGTGCTCTGCCCGGGTGGGGCGTGGGACCGCTCGCCCTGCGGGACGGGCACGAGTGCGAAGCTCGCCTGTCTGGCCTTGGACGGGAAGCTGCCGCCCGGCCAGACGTGGATCCAGGAGAGCATCATCGGCAGTCGGTTCGAAGCGATCTATACTGTCGACGAATCCGACCGGATCCTGCCCACCATCACCGGCAGTGCGTGGGTCTGCGCCGAGGGCACGCTGATTGTGCAACCGGACGATCCGTTCCGCACCGGCATTCCGGGGATCACCCCATGAGTTCGGGAAGGGCGTCGGAGAGTGCCGTAGTCATCGGCGCCGGGATTGTCGGCATCGCCTGTGCTCATTACCTGGCGAAGGCCGGACTGAAAGTCACCGTGATTGACCGGGCGGGCATCGCCGGAGCGTGTTCTCACGCCAACTGCGGCTACATCTGCCCCAGCCACGTCCCTCCGCTGACCGAACCCGGGGCAATCGGTCTGGCGATCCGATCGCTGTTCAATCCCCGCTCGCCCTTCCGCGTGAAGCCCTCGCTCCGCCCTTCGCTGTGGTACTGGATGTGGCAGTTCGCCCGTCGCTGCAACCACCGGCAGGCGCTTACAGCCGGCCGGCATCTGCAGATGATTCTCGATGCGTCGATCGCCGAGTACCGCCATCTGATTCCCGAGCAGTCGCTCGACTGCGAATGGCAGGAGGACGGGCTGCTGTATGTCTTCCGCACGCCGCAGGCGATGGACAAATTCGCCGAAACCGATCGCATGCTGACGGAGCACTTCGGCGTCACCGCCCGCCGGCTTGAAGGTCGTGACCTGCCGGAGTTCGACGCCGGTCTCAGATCGGATCTGGCCGGCGGGTTCCACTATCCGGCCGATGCCTCCGTCCGTCCGGATCGGCTGAACCGGCAATGGGCCGATCGACTGCAGGCCGAAGGCGTGAGCTTTCTGGAGAACTGCCCGCTTGAGTCAATCCAGAAGTCCCGCGGACGGATACTCTCACTGACCACCGCACAGGGCGAGATGTCGGCTGATCACGTGGTATTCGCGATGGGAGCCTGGAGTACGCGGTTTTCGGCGGAGCTGGAATGCCACATCCCGATTCAGCCGGGCAAGGGGTATTCGGTCACCATCGAACGGCCATCGAAGGCTCCGCGGCATCCGATGCTGTTTCCCGAATGCCGCGTGGGCGTCTCTCCCTTCGCACACGGGTTACGGCTGGGTTCGATGATGGAGTTCGCCGGTTACGATACATCGATTCCTCTCCTCCGCATTCAGCAGTTGCGTGATGCGGCGGGGCCGTATCTGGTGGCCGACGTGGACGGCCCCGCTCAGGAAACCTGGTATGGCTGGCGTCCGATGACCTGGGACAGCCTGCCGATCATCGGTCGCGTCCCGCGGCTGGAGAATGCGTGGCTGGCCACCGGACACAACATGCTCGGACTGAGTCTCGCCCCGGCTACCGGACGATTGATTGCCGAACTGATCACCGGCCGTCAGACTCACATCGACGCCACCTCCTTCTCGCCGTCGCGGTTCTGACCCGTTTCGGTTGCCTGCTCCACCACTTCTTCATTAAGGCCGCACATGAAGATCACCCGCATCACCGCGTATCAGGTCGATCTGCCCCTGCATGAAGGCTCCTACAAATGGTCCAGCGGGAAGTCCGTGACCGTCTTCGACAGTACCATCGTGCGGGTCGATACCGATGCCGGGATCACCGGGCACGGCGAAGTGTGTCCGCTCGGCCCGTTTTACCTTCCCGCCTTTGCCAGCGGAGCCCGTGCGGGCATCGCCGAACTGGCCCCGCATCTGATCGGCGAAGATCCCACGCAACTCGGCCGCCTCAATCGCCGCATGGACGCTGCGCTGAAGGAACACGCCTACGTGAAATCGGCGATTGACATTGCCTGCTGGGACATCCTCGGTCAGGCGGCCGGGCTGCCCGTGTGCGAACTGCTGGGCGGGCGGTACGGAGATGACTTCCACCTGTACCGCGCCATCTCCCTGGAATCGCCCGATGAGATGGCACAGCGTGTGGCCGGCTACCGCGGCGAGGGGTATCGCCGCTTTCAGCTCAAAGTGGGCGGTGACCCGGATACCGACATCGAACGCATTCGCGCCGTTTCTGCGGTCCTCCAGCCGGGCGACCGGCTCATCGCCGATGCCAACACCGGCTGGCTCCGTCACGAGGCGATGCGGGTCGTCCGCGCCGTCCGCGACTTCGACGTCTACATCGAACAGCCCTGCCTGAATTACGAAGAGTGTCTGAGCGTGCGCCGCCATACCGATCATCCATTCGTCCTCGATGAGGTGATCGACGGCATCGCTCCGCTGCTGCAGGGGCACGCCGACCGGGCGATGGACGTGGTCAACATCAAGATCAGCAAGTTCGGCGGACTGACTAAAGCCCGGCAGGCCCGCGACCTGTGTGTCTCCCTCGGGATCGCGATGACGATCGAAGACAGCTGGGGTGGCGATATCGTTACTGCGGCGATCGCCCATCTGGCACACAGCACGCCGACGGAGTTTCTCTTCACATCGACCGATTTCAACAGCTACGTCACCCGGTCGATCGCCCGCGGGGCGCCGCAGCGAGAGAACGGTCGCCTCGCCGCTTCGACCACCCCGGGACTGGGTATCGAACCGCTGATGGACGAACTGGGGGCTCCGGTGGTTGATGTATCGTGATGTTCCGGTGTGAGCGATCCTGCCGGTCCGATACGGTTCTCGCCTGCTCACGGTCCGCTGGACCGACACACGGTTACCGCTTCTGCTCTCCCCGTCCGCTCAACGTCGCCAGAAGAACCACCGAGATGCCCGTTGCGGCACCGACTCCACCGCCGATAACGAGGTAGACAGTCAGGTAATGCATCAGATTCATCGGAGGAATCCCCTCGAAGTAAGCCGGGGCCCCCGATGAGAAGCAGGCCGATCACGATGCCAGAGTTCAGGTAGAGCGCGAAGGCAAACAGTCTCGGGTCGCGGGCGGACATTCTGCTCAACCGGCTTCGCGACGATCCTGTTCGAGGGGTCGGTCCGGTTTCCCACCCCGGATCGAATACGGCCAGCGAGGCTTTCTCGCTGAAGGATATAACGACCGCACTGCTCCCAAAATTTATCAATCCGCGGAAGTCCAATCCGCACCGGAACTGACACGATCGGATTCGCGCTGGGCGCGGGATTGCGGCTGACTGCTGGATCTGACCGGTTACCCGGTGGTAGCCTGGGGAGTCCGCAGTGGCCGGAAACATCATCGCGGCCGTGTGTGGCCCGTTCCGGATTGACCTGTCTGTGGAGTCCGATTGATGCCGTTCGCCCGTTCCCTCGCGTTGGTTGTGCTGTTCGTTCTGCCGGTGGTGGCGGAGGAGGCTCCCCGCCCCGGTTCGCTCGAAGCCCGGTTGCTGGCGGAAGGGATCGGTGCGCTCGGGAAGGCGGCGGTCAGTGCGGGCGATCCGCGTCGCGGTGCGGTGGTCTTTCATCAGCCCACGCTGGCCTGCGGCAACTGTCATCCGACCAACGGCCGGACCGCGTCAGGAAATTCGCTCGGCCCCGATCTTACCACCTGGCGGGAGGTGCCGGCCGTGGGGCATCTGGTCGAGTCGCTGCTGCGACCTTCGCAGAAAATCCGCAAGGGATTCGAGACGGCGATTGTCGTCCGGGATGATGGCCGTGTGCTGACCGGGCGGCTGATCCAGGAAACTGACGCGAAGATCATACTCGGACTTCCGCAGGCGGCCGGCGGGCGGTTCGGTCAGCGGGTCGAGATTCCCCGGGCCGAAATCGACGAGTGGCGGAAGTCGGATGAGTCGATCATGCCGCAGGGCGTCGTCAATCAGCTCGGCACGCGGCAGCAGTTTCTCGATCTGGTCGCTTACGTCCACGCCATCGCCACCGGCGGACCGAAGATCGCGGCCGAGTTGCAGCCGCCCGCCGCGCTGCTCACCGCCCGCCCGCTGCCGGAGTATGAATCGCACATTGATCACGCAGCGCTGATCCGCGGGTTTGACAGCGAAGGCTTTTCCAGAGGCCGCGAGATCTACGAGCGACTGTGCGCCAACTGCCACGGCACTCACGACCGGCCGGGCACGTTGCCCACGTCGCGGAAGTTCGGCCGCGAGCCGCTGAAGAACGGCCACGATCCCTACTCCATCTATCAGACGCTGACCCACGGCTTCGGGCAGATGGTCCCGCAGCACTGGATGGTCCCGCGGCAGAAGTACGACGTCGTTCACTATCTCCGCGAGGATTATCTCAAGCGGCTCCTCCCGCAGCAGTACTTCCGGATCACCGATGAGTACCTGGGCAGCCTGCCGGCAGGTGACACGCTGGGGCCGGAGCCATCGAACATCCGCGAGTGGGAGGCGATGGACTACGGCCACAGCCTCGTTCATACCTACGAATTCGGCACCGACGGGACGAACATCGCGTACAAGGGCATCGCCGTGCGACTCGATGGCGGTCCTGGCGGAATCTCCCGCGGCCGTGCGTGGGCGGTGTTCGAACACGATACGCTCCGCCTGGCCGGCTTCTGGACGGGCGAAGGATTCATCGACTGGAACGGCATCCAGTTCAACGGGAAACACAACATCCATCCGCGGGTCGCAGGCACCGTGCACGTGCAGAACCGCGGCCCCGGCTGGGCTGATCCCGCGACCGGATCGTTCGAGGACACGCAGCGGGTGGTCGGTCGCGACGGTCGTCGCTACGGCCCGCTTCCGCACTCGTGGGGCCGATACGAAGGGCTTTATCATTTCGGCTCGCAGGCAGTCATCGCCTACCGGGTGGGCGACGCGCACGTCCTCGAAACGCCGAGCCTTGTGGAAATCGGCGGGGATAAACAGAAGTCGCCCGTTATGGTGCGGTCCTTCGAGGTCGGTCCGCGCACGCGACCAATGAAGCTCGCCGTGGCCACCCGCGCAGAAGCAGAGCTCGCCCAGGCAGATCAATACGTCACATTCGGTACCGCGGTGGAAGAAAGCTCCGAGGAGCCGCCCGCCGAACCCGCTGCCGCGAAAGTCCGATTCGATGGGGCCACGTGGTTTGAAACCCCCGACGGCGGGGGCCTCGATACATCGGCAGACTTTACTGTCACCGCCCGCATCCGCACCAGGCACGGCGGAACAATCTTCGCCCGCACCACACCCGGGCCAAAGTGGGTTCCCGGCGGGCAGGTGTTATTCGTCCGTGGAGGGCGGCTGTGTTACGACATCGGCTGGGTGGGCGTACTGCAGTCGAAGGAACGCGTCGCCGATGGGCGCTGGCACGATGTGGCTCTGACCGTGCAGGATGGTCTGGCGACGCTGTTTATCGATGGAAAGCCTTCCGGTTCACGGGAACTGGCCCTGCAGAAGCAACTGTCCTCCCCCGTGGTGCGGATCGGCTACTGTGCGCCGAACTTTCCCCGGCCGACGTTCTTCAAAGGTGAGATCCTGAACGTGCGATTCTGGGGGACCGCGCTTCAGGAGCAGGACTTCGACCGGCTCCGGAACGGACCGGCCCAGGAGAGTGATCGGCTGCTGGCAGGCTGGGCGCTGGACAGGACGGATGAAGACGGCGTGGCCCGAAACGGGCAGGGCCGGCGGTTCGCTGCCATCCGAAAGCACGGGCCGGCGGCCGCTACGGCCCGGCCGGAAGCAGCCGGCAGGCTCATCGCCGGAGCGACAGCGGGGAAGGGACTCACATGGGAGCAGGCAGGCGAGCGGCTGGTGCTGGTGGTTCCTCCAGGTGAGGAGACGCTGCGATTCAATGTGTGGGTGGCAGCAGTGGAAGGGGACCGGATGGCCCGAAGGATTGCCGCGGACGAACGGTTACCGGGACCGGACCGTGATCTGGCGGCGATGACGAACGGCGGACCGCCCCGGTGGCCGCAGCCGCTGGTCACCAGGCAGGTCATCGGAGCCGACGACGGACCATTCGCCGTTGATGTCCTGACGCGGCCGGCGGAGAATCCGTGGCTGGCCCGGGTTCGGCCGACCGGCTTCGACTTCCTCGCCGACGGGAACCGCGCCGCCGTCGCCGGGTGGGACGGGGATGTGTGGCTGGTGAGCGAACTGAAGGATCCCTCCGGCACGCTGAAGTGGCAGCGAATCGCCTCGGGGTTGTTTCAACCGCTTGGGGTGAAGGTGGTGGACGATGTGATCCACGTCACCTGCCGCGATCAACTGGTGATTCTGCAGGACCTCAACGGCGACGGTGAGACGGATTTTTACCGCTGCTTCAACAGCGATCATCAGGTGACCGAACACTTTCACGAATTCGCCATGGGGCTGCAGCGGGACGGGCAGGGCAACTGGTACTATGGCAAATCGGCCCGCCACGCGCTGCCGGCGATCGTTCCGCATCACGGGACGCTGCTCCGAATTTCTCCCGACGGCAGCCGGACGGAGATTCTCGCCACCGGCTTCCGGGCGGCGAACGGCGTCTGCCTGAATCCCGACGGGACCTTCTTCGTGACCGATCAGGAAGGTCACTGGACGCCGAAGAACCGCATCAATCATGTCCGCGAGGGCGGCTTCTACGGCAACATGCTGGGATATCATGATGTGACCGATCCCGTCGATGACGCGATGCAACCCCCGCTGTGCTGGATCACCAACGCCTTCGACCGCAGCCCCGCTGAACTGCTGTGGGTCGACAGCCGGGAGTGGGGCCCGCTCTCCGGACGACTGCTCAATCTGTCGTATGGCTACGGCCGGATTTACGTCGTCCCGCACGAACAGGTCGGTACAACGACCGCGCCGCTGATGCAGGGAGGCATGTCACCACTCCCGCTGCCCGCCATGCCCACCGGTCTGATCCGAGGACGGTTCCATCCGCAGGACGGGCAGCTCTACACCGCCGGGATGTTCGCCTGGGCCGGAAGCCAGCAGCAACCGGGCGGGTTCTATCGCATCCGCTACACGGGCAAGCCGATGCACCTGCCGGTCGAATTCCACGCGCGGAAGGGTGAACTGGAACTCGGCTTCACTGGCGCACTCGATCCCCGGACCGCCACCGATTCCAACAGCTACACGATCCGCGTGTGGGGACTTGAGCGGACGGCGCGGTACGGATCAAAGCACATCCACGAACGCACGCTGAAGGTGGAGAGCGTGCGACTGACCCCCGATCGCAGCGGGGTGGTGCTCAAAGTGCCGGACCTGGCCCCCACCCGCGGTCTGTCGATCCGGTGGGACATAACCTCCCCCGCCGGAGAGGCCGTCACCGGCGAACTGCACGGAACCATTCACGAGATTCCCTGAAGGGACGACCGGCGGGAGTTCCGCCATTCCGGCGCGGCTGGCCGGATCGCTCCCGCCCGTCCGGCGCCACGTTTTCTGACCGCCGTTTACAGCAGCACCTGCGAAAACGAGACCTCTTTGAGCATGCTGTAGCTGATCGGCAGGTCGACATCAGAGAATGGTCTGGTGTTCGAGCGTACGCGATTCCCCAGAAAGTCCTGCCTCCGAACCAATGCATGCTCGCCAGATGACGCACAGTCATGTTCTAATGCCTGCTCACCGGTCCGACATCCCAAGTCATTAAGATCGTCCAGTGGTCGATCCTGTTCGGCAGCCAGCGATGCGGCCGGTTCCACGTCACAGCATTCGGCGGGGCACCATGGGCGGACGGAATGGTTCCAGTCAGAAAACGAACAGGGCAAGGGTGCAGGCGGCGTCCGGCAGCCGGATAGCTTCTTATGCCGACGACACAGCGACTCTGTATCAGTCGCTGTGGAAGTTTCGCAGTCAGATGCACGACGTCCGTGATCCCGGTGCCGTACTGCGCGGAGCGCTCCGACTCGGGCTGGAACTGTTTGACGCCTCCAACGGATGCCTGGCAGTGATCGGCAGTGGGCGGGACGTGGCAGGAATCAGTCTGTCGCTGCCGCAGACGGCTGACTGGGATTCGGCTCTGCTGGGTGGAGTACTCCGTGGCTACCCAATCAGCGTTCCTCGCGAGCTGATGTTCTGCCGCCTCCGCCGCCGCGGGAGGATGTGGGGCAGTCTGGTGCTCCGCAGCCGGGCGGGCGGGTTCAGCTGGTCTGAACGCAAAGCCTTTTCGCTGTTTGGAGATGTAGTTAATGAACTGATGTCGCGGATCGACGCAGACCGGGTGCGGGACGTTCGGGCGCAGGTCGACCGCAAGCTGCTGGAGCAGGCCCGGCCCAGTCACCTGTTTTACAAGCTGCTGCACGGGATTCGCTCCCTCACGGAATACGATCATTCGGCAGCCCTGCTGCTGTTCGATCCCGGTGATAACTCGCTGGAGATCGTGGCGGAACAGATTACCGTACAGAAGGTGAAGAGCCAGAACGTGGGACTGAAGCTGCCCGTCACTCCGGAACTGCAGCAGGTGCTGCTGAAATATCCGGCCCTCGGTTTCGACCGCCGGGACGGCCTCTGGACCGAATGGACATCCACCTGCGATCTGGAACTGGCGGAGCTGCTGGATTACAACCCGCAGGCGCATTCAGACTGTTCCCCGCTGGCTGAGAATTCCATTGTGTGCGCGCCGCTCCATACGCGAAACGGTCTGCTCGGAGTGCTCAAAGTGGCGACCGTCCATCCGGGGTCTCTGGGACAGTACGAGACCGACCTGCTTTCGCAGTTTCTACCGCAGGCGGCTGTCGCGCTGCAGAACCTGCGGAAAACAGAGCAGTTGGAGCAGCAGGTACTGATTGCCGAAAGGAAGAACGCCATGGCCGACCTGGCCCGCGGTGTGGCGCATGATGTGAACAACGCGCTGGGGGCCACACTGCCGCTGGTGCAGCAGCTGCTGGACGATCTGAACGAAGGCTGCCTCAGCGTGGAAACGGCTCGTGAAGACCTGCAGGCGATGGAGCGGTCTCTGCAGCTGTGCCGGCGGGTGTTCGGCGGGATGCTCAGCTTCGCCCGCAATTCCCGGCGCAACCGGAGCGAAGTCCGGCTGCATCAGGCAGTCGACGGTGCGCTGGCAGTGTACCGGCGTGGGCTCCAGGTGCAGGGGATCGACCTGCAGGTGGATGTGCCTCCCGGACTCCCGCCGCTGTCGGCCGTTCATGCTGATCTTGAGCAGCTGGTGCTGAACCTGGTCGGCAATTCGCGGGATGCAATGGCGTCCGGCGGCACGCTCTCCATCAGAGCCTCGCGGGTGCCTCGCGGCGTGGAACTGACCGTCAGCGATACTGGCTGCGGAATTGCGTCTGAGGATCTGCGTCGAATTCAGGAACCGTTCTTCACTACGAGGAGCAGTGGCACGGGGCTGGGACTGGCGATCTGTCGTGCAATTGTGGTGCAGATGCAGGGCCAGCTCGCCATTGAGAGCCGCCTGGGCCACGGGACCACGGTTCGAGTGCTTCTGCCGTACCCGGAAGGAACCTGACCGGATGATGGAGACGGTCCCCGCGCGGATTCTGGTAGTCGATGATGATCCCGGTATGCTGCACGCAGTGGAGCGTGTGCTGGGCCGGAAGTATCAGGTGCGATCAGTCAATTCGGCCGATGCAGCCTTCCGGCAGATGCCGGACTTCCAGCCGGAAATCGCCGTCGTCGATATCCGGCTGCCCGAGAGCAACGGCTTTCTGCTGACGCGGCAGTTGCGGCTGCTCGACCCGCACCTGGACGTGATTTTGATGACGGGTGATACCGACGAACCCGATACCACTCTGCTGCAGGCTATCGACGAAGGAGCATTTTATTTCATCCACAAGCCCTTCGATCGGCGGGTACTGCTGGCTCTGGTCGGCCGCTGCAATGAACTCCGCCGACTGCGGGAGGCCGAACGCCTCTATCTGCATACCCTGGAACAGGAA
>JAGQPV010000011.1 GCA_020426545.1 Planctomycetaceae bacterium | reverse complement strand
GTTGCACTGGCCCCGGTACAGTTCCTTCTGCGCTTCGGCCAGCTGCGCGGGCCATTCCTCGCGGGGGCACTCGCGGCCGAGCGTGTCGATCCGCCCGCTGACTTCCAGCATGCGGGTGTACATGGCATTGGCTTCGGGGTACTTCACCAGGAAGTTCCGCCAGAACCCGCCCCGCATGAACCGCTTGAGCCGAGGGAAGTCGTGGTGATGCTCGAGGCTGGCGTTCAGGTGTTTCAGCTCGGTCTGCCGGTCGGTGGGCAGCGCCCATTCGGTCATTTCGCGGTAGCTGGAATCGGGCACGTAGTGCCGGCCTTCCGGAGCCACCTGGTCGACGGCTTCTCCCAGCGTGGTCAGTTTGAGCCAGTCGCGGTTGTCCATCAGGGCATCGAAGAACCGCCGCAGCCAGCCGCCAGCGTAAACGTGATCTTTGGTGCCGGGCCACGTGCCGAATTTCTCGCCATCGTCGCCAAACACGACGACACCACCGGGACGCTGTGCGGCGACTTCGCGGAGGTAGTCGATCGTCTCGTGGGGTTCCGCGAAGGGAATGGTGTACCGCAGCTTTTCACTGCCGGGGAACAGCTTGAGCAGGTGGCCTTCGTCCTCCGTCAGGAAGTAGCTGAACAGCTGGTGGTCTTCCAGACCGGCGGAACGGAAGTGGTGATCGTCCAGGATGGAGTATTCCATGCCGGCCCGGCAGATGTCGCGGGTGAAGCTCTGTTCCCACACACGTTCCGGCACCCACATGCCGCGGACTCTCGTGCCGAAGGTGCGTTCCAGGTGACTGGTGTAGGCCAGAATCTGCCCGGTGCGGTCGCGGGCGGGAATGCAGGCCAGAATGGGTTCGTAGTACGGCCCGCCAAGGATTTCGATCTGCCCCCGGTCGGCCAGCATCCGCACGCGGTCGATGTACTCGGGGTGGGCCGATTCCAGCCATTCCAGCAGGCTGCCGGAGGTGTGCAGGGCGATCGGGAGTTCCGGGTACTCGGCCAGAGTCTCCAGAAACGGGAGGTAGCTGTCCTGAAAGGCTGCCTCGCAGACGCCATCGAAATTGCCGATCGGCTGGTGATTGTGAAGCGCAAGCACCAGGCGGAGCCTCGTATCCATGGCAAAGCGTCCTTTCATGCGGGTGGTTCGTCAGCGGCCCGGGGCATCTCAGAGGGGCTTGCCTCTGTATTGGGCGCTGCGGAGCTTCCGCTGCCTCCAGGTCAGAATCCGTTCTGTTCGCTGCTGGCTGCCGCACCGCCGATCCGCCGGAAACCGGAATCAGTCGGCGGAATGCGGTCGGACTGGTTGTAACAGCGGCGACCAGTTTATTTTCGGCTGTCGATCGGGATCAACTCAAGAGAGGTTCCGCCGAACGGGGCGGGTGCGGGAGGAACCGACCACTCCCGGGGGCGATGCGGATGCCGACCGGCAGTTTCTGCGGTTCAGCAGGTGGCCGCCCGGCAGGAGAACTCACGGCAGCTGTTGTTTCTGGAGCCTGCCAGGCTGGAGTTATGTACCGGCATCGCTGTCCCGCAGAAAGGCGGCTGCCTCCTCCGGCGGGACAGGGTTGATGAAACAGCCGCTGCCCCATTCAAAGCCAGCCACGCCAGTCAGCCGGGGCAGAATTTCGATGTGCCAGCGGTAGTGGGGCAGTTCGCTGGCAGAGAACGGTGCGGAGTGGAATACATAGTTGCAGGGCGGATCGTCAACAGCGATCTCCAGTTTCCGCAGGGCGGTCCGCAGCACCATGCCCAGCTCGTCGACAGCCTGCCTCTGGATGTTCTCGTAATGGCTGGAATGCTGCCGGGGCAGAATCCACATTTCAAAGGGGAACCGGCTGGCAAACGGGCAGAACACGACAAAACCGGGCGTTTCCAGCACGATCCGCTCGCGGACGGCCAGTTCCTGCTGCAGCATGTCTTCAAAAATGCAGCGTCCGCGGTAGTTGTAAAACTCCAGCGCCCCGGTAATTTCCTCCTGCACGGTGATGGGCACCACCGGCGTGACAATCAGCTGGGAATGAGCGTGCCACATTGAGGCTCCGGCGGCCGCTCCCTGATTCTTGAAAATCATCCCGTGAACCAGCCGGGGATCCTTCTTGAGGTCGACCAGTCGGTCGCGGTAGGCCCACAGAACCTCCCGCACATTCTCGACCGACAGGCGGGACATGTTGGGTTCGGCGTGGGGGCATTCGATGATGACTTCGTGAGCGCCCACGCCGTTCATCATGTCGTAGATGCCGTCGCCCTTTTTGTTGAGATCTCCCTCAATCTGCAGGGCGGGAAAGCGGTTGGGCACCACGCGCACCCGCCAGCCGGGAGAATTCGGGCGGGTTCCCGGTTCGCGGTAGGCCAGAATTTCCGGAGGTGTGGCGTCTTCATTTCCGGCGGCAAAGGGGTCGAAGCCGTCGCCGTTCAGGGTGAAGTTGTCCTGAAAATTCCCCGGGCGGCGGGCCCGCTCCGGCGAAATGATCACCCAGCGGCCAACGATCGGGTCTTTGCGTAAATCGGGCATGGGTTCGAGTCTCCGGCGGAAAGCCGCCTGCGGTGTGCTGTCTGCCGTCTGCTGAGTGGCGTGTGCCGTGTGCTGTCGTTCGATCGGCCGGGGCCTGATCTGCCCTGATGGCGCTGCTGCTGAGTCCGTTCCACGGCCATTCCACGGCCATGCCGGGGGCTGTCAGGCCTGCCACATCAGCTGTTCAAAATCCGGGGGTGGAACGATCACCGCCAGTGTGCCTTCCCGCGGGGCCCGGTCGATGCTTTTGCCAGCGGAGAGCACTTCCAGATACATCCCCAGCTGGGTGCCGGGTGCGGCTTCCAGGGTCTGGAAGGGCACACCGATCTCCAGAATGCGATCGACAGCCGCTTCGACATTCGTGGCCGGCAGTTCCGCAGCGGGTTCGTCCCGGTGGAACAGCGAGGCACGAAGATCTGTCGTCTGACCATCGAACCCTGTCAGCCGGATTGTGCGGGAACCGGGCCCCATCAGGCACAACTGGACTTCACCGGCACTGGCCAGGTCGCGAATGGCCTGGCTGGCCGTATCGACCCGCACGAGCAGGCGGTGCTGGTCGAAGCCGAAACAGATTTCCCGAATCAGGCCATCGGAAACGAGCGTCATTGTGCCCCGTTCGCTCCCGCTGACGTACCGCCCGGCGGCGATCCATTCGAAGTAGTTTGTCCGCCCGTCGACCTTCACCGGCAGGAAAGCGGAGGGACTGGTGTGCAGCGACTTTCGTTCAGAGCGGGTAATCGGCAGGAGCAGATTCTGTGGAACGGGCTGGTTCAGCAGCTGGTAGACATTCTGCAGATGCCGGCGGAACAGCTGATCGAACAGGCCGTCCTGGTCGGAATTGTGGTCGTCGCCGAACCACCAGAACCAGTCGCTGCCTTCAGCGATGTACAGCTCTTCCCAGGCCCGTTTCAGCAGCTGCGGGCTGGCCTGCGGATCGCTGGCCGCCTGAACCAGAAATTCCCGGGTTTCGTGCAGCCGGTCCCACGCCTGGTTGTCTTCCTCATGGCCGATCCAGATGGCGAAGTTGTGCGAAATCCAGCTGCCGGCGAACAGCTTGCCGATGTGATCGACGGGCGGGTGGTGTTCGAGATATTCCCCGATGGTGACGGGTTCGATCTGCTGGCTGGCGGCCGCGCGGCGGTACAGCGTTCGCAGAAATTCCACGCCCCCGTCGGGGTAGTATTCCCAGCAGTTTTCCCCGTCGAGAATCACCGGGACGAGGGCGGGCCGGCCGGCATTGCTGCCGGAAACCTGGCGGCCAATGGTTTCCACCCGGCCGAGAAGATCGTCGGCAGCCTGAGCGGGATCGGTCCGCTGGTAGTGGAAACCGATCAGGTCGCTTAATACATGATCGCGGAAGACGATCTGCAGACTGGCCCCGTCCTGTTCCAGTTTCCACGGACGGTACAGCATTTCCGGGTGCCGGAGGTTGCCGCTGGCATCGCGGGACACCCAGCCTCCGGTGGACTCCGCGAGGATCTCCTCATCGGTGGCGATCCACTGAATCCCGGCCTGGGCGATGGCCGGAATAATCTCCTGGGAGACGCTGCCTTCCGAGGGCCACATGCCCCGGGGAGGCGTTCCAAACAGGTCTTCGTGCAGCTGCACGGCCCGCTCGATGTGGGTGGTGATGTCGTCGGGCCAGCTGGAAAGATGAGCGGGCAGCGCACAGCCGGGCATGGCCTGCCGGGCACTGCGGCGATCCTGCAGCAGCGGGAGAATGGGGTGATAGAACGGCGTGGTGGTCAGCTCCACCTGCCCGGTGCGGGCCAGTTCGCGGTGCAGTGGAATGACCTGGCCCAGGATTTCCAGCTGGCGGCCCAGCAGCCAGTTCTTGTCGCCTTCCGTCCAGCCGGCCCCACGGGCACGGAAGGCCCGCAGTTCGCTGTCCTGCTCAAAGGCGAGTTCGTGAATCCAGACCAGGTTGTTCCAGATCTGCAGATCCCGCAGGTCGGTTCTGCTGAACCTGGGCAGAGCCTGTTCGGCGGTATCCCGCTCCGGCGCCCTTTTGGAGAGCAGCTCACGGTAACGGGGCCACGGACGGATCATGGTCTCCGCGTTGGCCATGAAGAAGTTACTCAGCAGGTAGATGGCTTCATCGCTGCTGAGGCTGTCGGCGGGAATGCGGGAAATATCGAGATGCCGGTCGCTGCGGCCATGCCGGGTGTAGGCCTGCAGCTGGATCAGCAGACTGGGTACGAGGTTGATGGTGCAGCGGAACTCGGGCACTTCCTTCAGGTGCATCGCCATGCCGTAGTAATCGCGGGTGCCATGCAGGCGAACCCACGGCATCAGCGTTTCTCCGCTGACGTCATCGGGATAGTACGGCTGATGCTGGTGCCACAGGATCGCGAGACACACGGATTCCATATCGCCCTCGCCCTGGCCGGCCATCTTCGGTGGAAGCTGTCTGCTGCCCTGTTGCCGGCAGTGTTGTCGGCCTGCAGCCGGAATCCCGGCCCCCGCTGATTTTCACCAGGCCGGCGGCAGTCTGCCTGAATTGCCTGTCCTCCCCGCCGGGCAGGAGGCTGGCTGGCAGCTGCCGCAGTGGAGCAGTGGCAGGGTCAGGCTGTCTGGCGGGGTGAAGCGGTCCGGCGGAATAAAGACAGTATCGGCACAAAGTTCAGCCCGGCATGACTGAGTGCTGCCTCGGGTGGTGAAGCAGCTGGAGACAGCTGACCAGCCGGGACGGGCGGCAGTTACCTTGCTGCAATGGCTTTCTCGTAAACGGTTTGATACTCGCGGGCGCTGCGCGTCCAGGAGAAATCCTTCCGCATGCCGGCGTCCATCAGCTGGTGCCAGCGTTCCCGGTCGTGATACAGCCGGACGGCCCGGCGAATCTGCGACAGCAGGGCCTCGCTGCTGTAATCGGAGAAGACCAGCCCGGTGGCGGTTCCATCTTCCAGAGCATTCGGCGAGGCATCGACCACGGAATCGGCCAGGCCACCCACCGAGCGGACAATCGGCACGGTGCCGTAACGCTGGCTGTACATCTGGTTGAGTCCGCACGGTTCAAAACGGCTGGGCATGAGGAAGATGTCGGCTCCAGCTTCAATCTGGTGGGCCAGCTCCTCGTCGTAGCCGATCACCACGGCCACGCGGCCGGAATACTGCCGGGTGGCTGCGACCAGGGCCGCTTCGAGTTCGCGGTCTCCCGTGCCGAGCACGGCCAGCTGCATATCCAGTTTCAGTGCTTCGTCGAGGCATTCGCACAGGAGGTCCACGCCCTTCTGATCAGTCAGGCGGGAAATCATGCTGAACAACGGCACCTCGGCGGTCTGGTTCAAACCCAGCTTCTGCTGCAGCTGGCGGCGGCAGGCCGGTTTCCCCTGATGCACGGTCTCCACGGAGTAGTTCTGCGCGAGGGCGGGGTCGGTTTCCGGATTCCAGACTTCCGGGTCGATCCCGTTGAGAATGCCCGTCAGCCGGGAACTGTGTTCCACCAGCACGGGGTGCAGCCCGCAGCCGAATTCGGCCGTCTGAATTTCGGCGGCATATGTGGGGCTGACCGTGGTGATGTGGTCGGAGAACACGATCCCCGTTTTCAGCAGGTTCAGGTTGCCCCAGGCTTCCATCTGGCGGTAATTGAAGTAGTGCCAGTCGAGGCCGGTCAGCGGCATGTCGAAATGCCAGAATGAACCATGAAATGCCAGGTTATGCAGTGTGATGACGCTGGCCGTGTTGCTGAACCCCGGCTTCCAGCGGTACTCGGCCTGCAGCAGTGCGGGAATCAGCCCGGTCTGCCAGTCGTTGACGTGCAGAACATCCGGGTCGAGCTGCAGCTTCAGGCAGGTCTCCATCACGGCCCGGCTGAAGAACACGAACCGCCGGCAGTTGTCGGGGTAGTCCTTTCCGGTCTCAGGGTCGACATACATTCCCTGCCGGTCGAACAGTTCCGGCTGGTCTACCAGGATGACCGTCGGATGGGCGGGCGATTCGGCCGGCAGAATCAGCAGGCGGGCCGTCAGCCGGGTGTCGCCCACCTGCACGTCGATTTCCGGGCCGGCACAGTCTGCCGGTGGTGTGGCTCCGCGTGCGGCGGAGACCGCCGAATAATGCGGCAGAATCAATGTGACATCATGCCCCAGCGCGGCCAGCGCTTTCGGCAGGGCGGCGGAGACATCCGCCAGACCACCGGTCTTGGACCACGGGACCGCTTCGGAGCTGGCCAGTACAATCTTCATACGGAGAAATCCTTCGGTGTACGGCCGCCAGACCGGGAGGCTGGCTGGTCTGCGGTCCTCACTCGGAACGCCTGATTCTGCTGCGCACCTGGAAGTTAGCGGGAAGCCGGCTGTATTGCCATTGTCCCGCCGGCCCCCCGGAGGAAAAGAACCCGGGTTGACGGTCTGCCGGCACATGCTGTCCGCTGCAGGCCGGTTCTTCTGGCCTCGGTGCGGTCTGCTGACTGCGTTCCGCCCTGGTTTTCTGGCGGCAGTGTTCTGTTCCGGCTGCTCTCCGCGATGCCTGATGGGCCAGGCTGGTCTCTGTCCGGAATACACCGGCCAGGACAGAGAAACCTGGCGGAAGAGGCAGCGGCTGCCGGTGGCAGCTTTCACCCCGCCCGACCCAGACCTATAATTCTTCCTGAGGTCGAACGACAGACACTTGCAGGCAGGCTCATGTCGCAGCAGCAGGAGTTTCACTGGGAACTGGCAGCCGAGTCGATCACAGTCCGGATCCGCTGGTTCGGGCTGATTGCCGGCTATCTGCTGGTCAACGTGATCGGTCCGCATGCAAACCGCCCCGCATTGAATGCCATTCTGGCCCTGGGAGCGGTGTACGCTCTGCTGGATACCTGGTGGAGCATGCGGCGGCGGGTGTTTCTGAACAACTGGCCGCTGACGATCTCGCTGATGGAAGCGGTGTTTATCGGCCTGTTGTGCCATTTTGAACAGGGCCTGGCCAGCCCGTTCCGGTTCTATTATCTGCTGTCGATTGTCACGTGCGCGGTTCGGAATCCTCCGGCCACCGCCTGGACAACCTGTGGCCTGCACATGGCCAGCGCAACCACACTGGCCATGATGAGCGGGGTTTCCAACCGTGATGAACTGACCGCCCTGCTGGTTCTGCTGGGGCTGATGGTCTGGCTGACATGGGCCAGCACGGCGCTGGTGGGCCTGGTGAAAGATGCCAGCCAGCGGCTGTCCTCGCTCAACGGGCGTCTGCAGGAAGAGCAGACTCTGCTGGAGCAGCGGATCGCCGAACGCACCCGGGCCCTGCAGGAGTCACAGGCTCTGCTGGTGCAGCGGGAGAAACAGGCCGCATTCGGACTGCTGGCGGCGGGTATCGCTCATGAAGTCGGCAACCCGCTGGCCGCCATCAGTCAGCTGGTGCAGATGCTCAACCTCCGCCCGACCGACGAATACACCCGCGAACGGCTGCACATGGTCGACAGCCAGCTGCGGCGAATTCAGCGGACACTGCGGGAGCTGGTGGATTTCAGCCGCCCGGTGACCCGCGAACTGAGCCTGTGCGATATTCATGTGGTGATTAACGATGCCCTGAACATTGCCAAGTATTACAAGCGGCGGAAGGGCAAGCACATTGTGACCGAATTCGCCGCGGACCTGCCCCGCCTGCGAATCATTCGTGACCAGCTGGTGCAGGTGTTTCTGAATCTGATTCTCAATGCGATGGATGCCACCCAGGAAGGGGGCACGCTGACGATCTCCACGGCCATGCGGGAGGGACGGCTGGAAATCACCGTGGAAGACGATGGCCACGGCATTCCGCCCGAGGCCAGCCAGCGAATTTTCGAACCGTATTACACCACCAAGGAAACCGGGACCGGGCTGGGTCTGTTTGTCTGCCGGAATGTGCTGGAACAGAGCGGAGCCGGAGAAATCATTCTGACTCACTCGTCGGACAGCGGGACCGCGTTTACAGTCTCTCTGCACTGTGAGGAAGGTTCGGGCAGTCGTCTCACGCCGCCACCGTCGGTGTCGCTTACCACCGAACCGCTGACAACCCGGCAGCAGGCAACCGGACAGCAGGAAGCTGGCACATTATGAGCAGACGCACATCGATTCTGGTGGTTGAGGATGAAGAAATCATCCGCACGACTTTAGGAGAGTTTCTCGCTGGCGAGGGGTTCGATGTTCACACCGTGTCGGGAGTTTCCGCGGCGATCGGCAAGGTGCGGGAGCAGGATTTCGACATTGCCATCTGCGATGTGCAGCTGCCCGACGGCGACGGGATTGAACTGCTCCGGCGGCTGCTGCAGTACAACACGTCGACCATGGTGCTGGTAATTACCGCCTACGCCACGGTGGAAAACGCCGTCGATGCGTTCAAGGCGGGGGCCTTCGATTTTATCGTCAAACCGGTGATTTTTGAGGAGCTGCGTACCAAGCTGAAACGTCTGCTCGACTATCGCCAGCTGCACATGGAAAACCAGGCCATGCGGCGGGAACTGGAACGCCGCCCTGACTTCGACCAGATCGTAGGCTCCAGCCGCCCGCTGCAGGAACTGATGGAGACGATCCGCAAGATCGCGGTGACAAACTCCAACGTACTGCTGGTGGGCGAAACCGGCACCGGCAAGGAACTGTTCGCCCGGGCTATTCATGCGGCGGGGCCCCGCAGCGCGGGAAAGTTCCTGGCCGTCAATTGCGGCACCCGCCCGGTCGAGCTGCTGGAAAGTCAGCTGTTTGGTGCCACGGCCGGCATGGCGCAGGGTGTTTCGTCCAGCCTGCCGGGAATCTTCCGGCATGCGGGCGACGGGACCGTTTTCCTGGATGAAGTTGCCCTGCTGCCGCTGGGCACTCAGTCGGAACTGCTGCGGGCGATTGAATATCAGGAAATCATGCCGGTGGGTGGCTCGGAAACGGTGCGGGTCAATGCCCGGATTATTGCTTCCACAACCCGCGACCTCATTCGGGAAGTGGCTGAAGGGCGGTTTCAGGAGGATCTGTTCTACCGGCTGGATGGCGTCAAGATCCGCATTCCGCCGCTGCGGGAACGGCTGGATGACATTCCCGAACTGGTGGAATTCTTCGTCAGCAAGTATGCCCGGGCGATGGGTCGCCGTGTGACCGGAGCCACAGGAGAAACGGTGCGGCTGCTGATGTCGGCCCAGTGGAAGGGCAATGTCCGTCAGCTGGATAATGCCATCGAACGGGCCGTGATGATGTGCGAGGGAACGCATATCGAACCGGGGGACCTGCCGCCGGAACTGCTGGGGCTGGGGCCGACCCTGCCCGATACCGACGACCTGCGTTCGGCCATTCGGCATTATGAGAAGCTGCACATCAGCCGGGTTCTGCGGCAGTGGCCCGATAAGCGGGAAGCCGCCCGCCGGCTGAAACTGGGCCTGTCGAGTCTGTACCGCAAGATCGAGGATCTGGGGATCGAGCTGTAGAACTCCAGTTCCGGGGCGAAAGTTCGGCGGCGACGGGGTTTGCATCAGCCTGGACGATTGCTCACAATCAAAGTCGTGTCGACCGGCCGGGGAAGGCTGTGACCAGCAGCGCTGTTCCCGGCCACAGTGCCAGCAGAATTTGAAATTACACTCCCTGAAAGGTGCGTTACATGCAGGTTTCGAACGATTGCCGCTGTCTGGCGAGGCTGCTGCCTTTGCTGCTGGCCGGCCTGCTGCTGCCCGCGGTGGCAGCTGCCGAAGATGCGGCGAAGCCCGCGGCCACGAAAGACGTGAAAGTCGGCGATATCACGCTGACGGTGCCGGAAGACTGGAAAGAGACCGAACCGACCAGCCGGCTGCGGCTGGCGCAGTTCGCAGTTCCGGGAGCGGAAGGTGATGAAACACCGACCGAGGTGGTGGTGTTCTTCTTCGGCGGTGCTGGCGGCGGAGCCGATGCCAACATCAAGCGATGGATTGGTCAGTTCGAGTCGGAAGGCCGCAAGGTCAAAGTCATGTCGGGCAAGTCCGAGCAGGGCCCGTACATTATTGCTGAACTGGCCGGTACCTGGAAAATGCCCGTCGGTCCGCCCGTGCTGCGGAAAACGAAGGCCGTACCCGGCGCGAAGATGCAGTCCGTCATTCTGGCCGTGGCCGACCGCGGAAACTATTTCATCCGTCTGACCGGGCCGGAAAAAACCGTCAGCAGCCTGGACGGTGCTTTCCGCAGGTCTTTCGGCGGCGATGCGAAACAGGAGAAGGAGTACGAACTCGACGGCGAGTGATCTGCCGCAGGTTCTCTTTCGCTGAAGTGGTACGCCAGCAGGCTGCGCGCAGAGATGCGGGCAGCCTGCTGTTTTGCGCGCTGTGCTGGTTTCGCACATCCGGAAGCCGGGCCAGCACCCTCAGAAGAAGAACCCACCAGTGCACGGGAAAGACCACCCGCACGAACGGCAGCTGGCCGGTGGCAGCGAATCCCGACATGCGGCATTGCCGGGAGGACCCTGCCGCTGGTGTTGCCGGAAAACCACCTGCCAGCCCTGCCCTTTCATCCGGCTGCGCCAGTTCTGCGGGTTATTCCGGTTTGACCACTCTGGGTGAACGGGAGAGATGAAACGCGCCCGCAAAATGACTTTTGCGGTGGAGCAGGCTCCCCCCCGCTTTCTACCTTGAAGCTTAGAGGAAGCACTGACGGGAGGCCCGGGTGCAATTCACCTGGTGCGAGTGCTTCAGGCTTTGTGGCCCGAGGTGCCCGGTCTGAAGCATCCTTTTCTGCCCGTCATGATTTTTCGTGATACCTCATTCGGGGTGGCGGGCCGGTTCCTGGTTTCCACCCTGCTTCGAAAACGGTGTGGACCATCCCGGCAGGTGATCTGCCGGTTCCGAACGCCGTCGACTTTCACTTCAACTCGGAGCTGTCTGCCGTGAGACAGGATCTCGAAGTATTACGTTCTCAGCTGGAACATCTGCAGCAGGTGGCCAGCCAGCTGAGTCAGCAGCTGGCTGAAGCTGCGGTTCAGCTGGAAACGGAAGGCAGCCTGCCGGATCTGCAGCTGGCCGTGCGGCTGGAAGATTATCAGCGCGAATTCCGCCAGCTGCGGACTTCGCTGGTCCGACGTGCGGGGGCGGGAGGGGCGGAAACGTCTGAGGCGTCTCCCCAGCCGGAGCGGCTGACAGAGCTGGCCGATCTGCTGGCCGGACGCATCATGCGACATCAGGCCCTGTCGCTGCTCGACACGCTGCTGCTGGTGGAACATGAGGACGGAGAACCGTTCGAGCCACTGGAGCAGTGCCAGACTGCCGCCCGGCAGCTGATGGAAGAAATCCGCGGTGCGCGGGAAGTTCGCACGATTGAGGCTGCCGTGCAGCTCAATGAAGGAACGCATCCCTTTTCTTCGCTGGTTCAGCTGGTGACCGATACGGGACAGCTCAACGACGATGACTGGACCCGCTGCCCCGAGATGGTGCAGGAGCATTTCGGTCGGGCCATGGCCGTAGCTGCCGCCCGGGGAAGGCTGCATCCGCCTGGCGGTGGGGACAGCGGCGAAAGTTCGTCCCGCCAGCAGGCCGACGAAGAACAGCTGGAACGCCAGATGCCGGTCTGAACGGCAGCCATCTATCGTTCGCGGAGAACCACCGTTTCCCAGTGAGGCGGCTGGCTGATCGCTGTCTGCGGTGCCCGGTGTTCTGAAAGTTGTGAAATCTGATCTTGCCCCGGGAGCCGGGGATATTCGTTCTCTCTCTCAATTCGATGCAGTCACCGTGCTGCCTGAAAATCTGTTGTCACAGTCTCCTGTCGGGCCGGTCGAGCCTGGCAGAAATCAGCAGGTCGAACCTCTCTCACATCCCAGGTCTTCTTTTCCGAAGACTGCCCGGAAACCTGACTTCTCCCAACCCGCAGCGACGGATGGTGGGAAAGCAACCATCCGATGCTGCCGATGGTCAGGATTTCGGGACAGGTAGTAAGTCAGAATCATGTCACAGTCGCCAGTTTCCCGGCGTCGCCGGGCGTTAATCTCCCGGCAGGGGGCGGAGGAATCATCGCCCGCAAACACGAATGCCGTCCCTTCCGCCAGCGGTGCTTCCCGGCAATCGCCTGCCCCGGACAGCCAGCATCCTTCCCTGGCGGGTACCTGGTGGACGGGCCGCCCGCTGGCGAGCCACCCGAAGTCGCTCATCGAGCAGGTTCGGTCGGGCGAGGTGGATCAGACGAAGCTGCTGATTCAGTATTTTGTCAATCAGCCGTGCAGCTGTGGCGATTCTCCAGAGGGTTCAGGTATGTCT
The DNA here is from genome assembly GCA_020426545.1 of Planctomycetaceae bacterium. Classification (GTDB taxonomy): domain Bacteria; phylum Planctomycetota; class Planctomycetia; order Planctomycetales; family Planctomycetaceae; genus JAGQPV01. The sequence goes on along the minus strand of JAGQPV010000011.1, from coordinate 9,469 downwards.
GTCTCCCGGTTTGAGCAGCTGCTGGAACAGCTGCCGCGTATTGCTCAGGTCATTAACGCCTTCGAATCCACGGAGATTCAGCGGGAAGTGTTCGATGCGGTGCTGCAGGTGTATCTGCAGGAAGTGCAGCTGCCAGCCGGAGAGGCTGTGCAGGAAGCATCCCCGCTGCCTGAAACGGAACCGGCGGCCGAGCTGGCAGTTGCTGAGCTGGTGGGCGGCGGTTCGGCGATTGACGATGACGACCTGGACGACGCATCCGAGACCGGGTTACGGCTCGATCTGGCTGCCGATTCCACAACCCGCCCCGGCAGCCGGGGCACGACCACCGCGGGAGGAGACAGCATTCACAGTTTTATTCAGGGGTGAATGCCGCTCTGTCGGTTCGGCTGCTTCGGGAGGAACAGTTACTGCGAGGAAACAGAAAACTCCGCCACAGGCAGGCAGCCCGTGGCGGAGGAAGGTATCGTGGAAGTCACTGGTTCAATTCGGCTGAGCAGGAAACCTCTGAACCGAGGCTGCGGCAGAGGTCATCCCATCAGTTCGGGAATTGGCCGGCCTTCTTCAATCAGATACACCGGGCGGCCGGCCTGATTAGTCAGCTGAGTTTTCGGGTCGAAGCCGAGGACGCCAAAGATGGTGGCCATCAGGTCCTGGGGTGAGTAGGGAGACGAAGCGGGCACGCTGGCTTTGGCATCCGATTCGCCAATCGTCTGTCCCATCTTCAGTCCGCCACCCGCCAGCGCCAGTGTGCTGAGCGGAGCCCAGTGATCGCGGCCGGCGTTGCGGTTGATTTTCGGCGTGCGACCGAACTCGCCTGTGACCACCAGCAGGATCTTGCGATCCAGCCCCCGCTGCACGACGTCTTCCACGAAGGTGGCGACGGCGTTGTCGACCACCGGGCCGCGGGTATTCATGTTGCGCTCAATCTGGCCGTGCATATCCCAGCCGCCATAACTGAGCGTGACGAAACCGCAGCCGGCTTCGCACAGACGGCGGGCGACCAGCATCTGCTGGCCCAGCCCGGTGCCGTATTTCGCGACGGTGCGGGGGTCTTCGTACTTCAGGTCGAAGGCCTGCGGGGCCTTGCCCAGCACGAGGTGAAATGCCTGCTGCTCAAAGGAATCCAGCCCGTTCATCAGGCCGCTCTGGTCGGCCTTCCGCTGGAAGCGGTCCAGCTGCTGCAGCAGACTGCGGCGGTCATCCACCCGGTCCAGCCGGGTGTTGAGATTCATGTTCCGCCGGGCCTCATTGTTGGAACCGAACGGGGCATACGACGTGCCGAGGAAGGCCGGGCCATCCGAGCCGATACCGCCGAGGCGAACGTAGGTCGGCATGCCGGATTCCCCGTGGTTGGCACCCCGCAGCCGCGCGGTGATCGACCCCAGAGACGGACGGCTGGGCAGGCCGCCATTGTCGATGTTGCGGTTGTCGTAACCGGTCATCAGCCAGTGGGTACCGCCGCCGTGGCCACTGTTCTTGTGCGCGAACGACCGCACGAAGGCCATGTGTTCGGCCATGCTGGCCGTTTTGCTGAAGTTTCCGCCGAGGGTGACGCCTGGCAGCGTCGTCTTCACTTCGCCGGTGACACTGCGGTATTCCTTCGGGGCCGACATCTTCGGGTCGAAGGTTTCCACATGGGTGGGCCCGCCACCCAGCCAGAGCCATACCACGGAGGTGTCCGGCGCTGAGACGCCGGCGCTGGCCATGGCCGAGCGGGCCTGAAGCAGGTCTGGCAGAGCCAGAGCTCCCGTACCCAGTGAACCCGCCCGCAGGAAATCCCGACGAGTCACACCGTTACAATCCCGACCACTTCGCCGCCAGTTCACTGTCAGCATCGCCTGGCCTCCACTTCCGGATTCCGATCAGATTAAACCGGTCGCCACAGCACTTCATTCTGTTCCCGCGGAATGTGCCACCATGCCAGAGGGCAATCGCCCTGACTGGCTGGCCGCCCCGTGTTGCCGCTGCAGCTGGCCGAACTTCCTTCCCGCAAATTGGATCTGGTTGTCTGATTGTGTTCCGCCCTGTGAAACGTGCTCGCGGCAGGCTGCGTGAGCACACCCCTGTGCCACCCATGCGACGGAAATCCGGCCTGCACGGGAGAACGCAGCAGGTTACATCGTTTCAGGTACGGTATATATAGTTGTAATCTGCCGGCAGGCAGACAGCACGTTAAATCTCAGATTCTGGCGGGAAACTTCCCACGTCCGCCGTTCCTGTCTGCCAGGCTTGCCTGTCCGCAGCCCCTCAGAAATCGGAGTGCAGCGGCAGGATCGCAGCGGGGCGGAAACCGGCCGCGGCAGGTTTCCACGGACGAGAAATCCCCCTAACTGCAGCCAGACAGGCCGTTTATGAGCGGAGTTGCTGTACATTTCCGGTCGAAGTTGTCAGAAACTTCGGTAAAACGCTGGCTTCCTGCAATTCTCTTGACAGTTCCGCGTCGCGGGTTACGCATTCCATGGGCGGCAGATCGGGGCATCGGGCGAATCGAACAGCCCGGCAGGTGCCTCAGGCCAGCCGGACGGGATACTGGTGGAACTGTCGGACGAACCGTTCCAGGGGGACGTCCACTGGAGAACCTGCCGAACAGATTCAGGAACCTGGGCTTTCTGCTGTGAAATATCTCAGTGGTTTCGCAGTTCGTTATCAGGGGGCCGTTGTTCGCCTCTGATTCGGGCCAGACCACTTCTTTCACCGGCCGCCTGCCGGGAGATTGGTGCATTCTCCGCACAAATCAGCGACAATCGGAAACAAGTCCAGCAGAACAACCGGTCTTCGTTCCGCCGTCAGCCTCTGCCGGCAGGAACCAGCCTGCTGCCTGCGCTTACCACCATTCAGCGTTATTCCACAATGAAGCGGGAGAGCCCATGAAGGGCGTACAGGGAATCGTCATCGCCGTTGCGCTCGGCCTGACGGGTGCCTTCTGCAACTGGTTCTATGTTTCCCGCCAGGCGGGGGAGTACGAGCGGGTGCGGTTTGTGGCCGTCTCGGCGGATGCGCAGATCAACATGGGCGATCGCTTCAAGGAATCGCACTTTGCCACCGTGGAGATCCCGCGGGCCAATGTGGGGAACCTCTCGCGGACGGCCGTGCTGTGGCGCGACCTGCCGACAGTCATCAACATGCGGGCGACCCGCGCCTACCGGGGCGGGGAGATTCTGCTGCAGCAGGATCTGAAAACACCGGCCCGTCAGGACCTGGCCAGCCGGATCGGTCGCGATGAACGGGTGATGTGGCTGCCCGTCGATCAGCGAACCTTCGACGCGGCTCATGTGAACCCGGGCGACCTCGTCTCGTTTCAGGTGCCGGCCCTGCTGAATGGCAGCCCGGTGCCGGCGGGTTCTTCCGCGGGGGGCAGCGGATATGAAATCATCGGCCCGTTTCGAATTCTGGCCCTCGGCAACCGGATGGGCACCCGTGAGGTGCAGCGGGCAGCGGGAGGATCGCGGAATAACAGCGAGAACCGGCTGGCGGTGTCGGTGCGGGTGGACGGCAACCGGCTGGAAAGCAAGGCCGAGCGGATTTCCGAAGTGCTGCGTGTGACCAACTTCCAGGGGGTTCAGGTGCTGCTGCATCCGGAAGAAGACCGTAAGGAAGGCTGAGCGAGGTTGGCAGCTGACAGGCCGCCGGGCTGATGCAGTCGGAAGCAGGGGCAGGGATAAGAAGCGGTTTCATCTATGAAAATCTGGTTCAACAAAGTCCACGACAGCCGCCGGCAGACGGTGGACACCGAGCAGGATGAGATCATCATCGGGCGGGATCCGTCCAGCACGGTTGTCCTGCAGAGCCCGCTGGTTTCCAAACGTCAGGCGATTGTCCGCCGTGAGAACGGCAGTCTGCGGCTGGAGAACATCGGCATCAACAGCTGCACGGTCGGCGACCGCGAGATCATCGGCGGGGAAACCCTGCTGTTCTCGGCCGGCGAGACGGTGCGGATCTGGCCGTATACGCTGACATTCGAATCGAGCGAGGCCGCTCCGATCACCGCGGCGGAGATGGAAGCCCACCTCCGCACGATCATGGCCGACCTGGAACTGCGGGTGCATCGGAAGCTGCTGGAACGATTCGATCTGTACGAACTGCAGAACAATCGCATCGGCGATGCGGAAAGCATCCTGATGCTGGAAAAGAATATCGAGGACGTCTGCCGCGAGCTGAGCGTCTTCGGTGATGAGAATGACCCGCTGCTGGAGGAAGTAGTCGGCCTGACTCTGCGGGATCTGATCGTCAACCAGCTGATTCTCGAGACCGACCGCAACGAACTGGGCGGCCTGGCCCGGCTGACTCATAACGAATTCGACATCCCGGCGACTCTGGTGCCGGAACGCGAAACCGAGCTGGAGAACCTGACTCATTTCGTGCGGGAGCGGCTGAAGCTGGAAGAGCAGAACGACCTCAGTGGCCGCATCCGGCGGGTGGAACGGAAATTTCGCACGGTGTTTCCGCTGGTCCGGCCGCACCTGCACCAGGAACTCAAGAAGTACCTCATTCTGCGGATGCTCAAGAAAGACCTGAAAGACACGGTCTTCGGGTACGGGCCGCTGCAGGATCTGCTGCGGGCTCCCACCATCAGCGAAATCATGGTGGTCTGCAGCGACCAGATTTATGTCGAGCGGGATGGCGTGGTCGAGCTGTCCGGTCGCCGGTTCATTTCCGACAAGGTGACGGAATCGATCATCGAGCGGATTGTGGCTCAGGTTGGTCGGCGGATCGACAAGAGTCAGCCGCTGGTTGATGCCCGTCTGCCGGATGGTTCCCGCGTGAATGCAATCATTCCTCCGCTGGCCATTCGCGGCCCCTGTTTAACGATTCGAAAATTCCCCGTGCATCGGTTCACGATGGACGATCTTATCGAGATCGGCTCGATTACGGATTCGGCCGCCATGTTCCTGCGGGCCTGTGTGCTCAATCGACGGAATATCCTCGTCAGCGGTGGTACCGGCACCGGTAAGACGACGATGCTGAATGTGCTGTCCAGCTTCATTCCGCATCGCGACCGGATTGTCACCATTGAAGACACGACGGAACTTCAGCTGCACCAGGATCACGTAGTTACTCTGGAAAGCAAGCTGGCCAACGTGGAAGGTGCGGGAGCGTATTCCATTCGGGATCTGGTGCGGAACTCACTGCGGATGCGGCCCGACCGCATCATCGTCGGCGAATGCCGTGGCCCGGAAGCGCTCGACATGCTGCAGGCAATGAACACCGGGCATGACGGTTCCATGACCACCATTCACGCCAACAGCACCGACGATGTGCTGAAACGGCTGGAGGTGCTGGTCCTGATGGCCGTCGAGCTGCCGGTGTCCTCCATTCAGCGGCAGGTTTCTTCAGCCATCGATGTGGTGGTGCAGATTACCCGTAAACCGGATGGCCGCCGCGTGGTGACTCAGATTTCCGATATCGCCGGATACGATGCCGATCGCGGGGAGCTGAACGTGATCGACATTTACAACTGCCGTGGGGGAGAGTTGCTGCAGCCGACCGGCTATATGCCGAGCTTTATCGATTCCCTCATTGCCAGCCGTCAGCTGCAGATTGAATTCCTGTACGACGGACGGGCGGCGACTGAAGCCGGCCGGCAGGTTCAGGGCGATGAGAACGAAGACGGTGCCGACGGGGCGGAACGCGGTGGTCGCACGGCCTCTTCCTCCGCGAAGAACAATACGAACCGTAAGAGAACGCACTGATGCTGGCGGAACTGTTCGGACCAATGCTGACCGGCCTGGCCATCGCGGCAGCGGTGTGGGCGGGCAGCGGCCAGCTGAAGCAGGGCATCGACCTGGTCGAACGGGATCTGCGGGACAAACTCCGGCGGCTGCGGGTGGATGCGCGGAACCTCCGCCGCTGGCTGGCGATGTGGCTGGTGTTCGTGGTTTCGGTGTTCTTCTCCCTATGGCTGATGCTGGATACGGCGCTGCTGGGTGTGGCGGTGGCCCTGCTGCTGGTGTGCCTGCCGTGGTACCTGGTGCGGCGGATGGCCGAGAAGCGGCAGATGCAGATAGAAGATCAGCTGGCCGATGCGATGGTTTCGCTCTCAAGCGCGATTCGGGCGGGGCTGTCGCTGGCTCAGGCGATGGAGATTCTGGCACAGCAGACTCCCGTGCCGATCTGCCAGGAATTTCAGCAGATGGTGGGCGAGTACCAGCTGGGTAAACCCATGCAGCGGTGCCTGGCCGAAACCCGCGAGCGGCTGCGGAGCGAAAACTTCGCTCTGTTTGCCGCCGCGATGGAAGCCAGCCGGGAAAGCGGTGGCCGGCTGAATGAAACGGTCGACCGGATTGCCCATTCGGTTCGCGAGCTGCAGCGGCTGGAACGCAAGATTCTGTCGGAGACAGCTCAGGCGCGGGCCTCGGCCTTCTATATGGCACTGGCCCCGGTGGCGGTGCTGGCGGTGTATTATTTCGTGATCGATCCGGACAATACCGCCCGGCTGTTTACGACGGTGTGGGGGCAGATTCTGCTCAGTGCGGCACTGGTCCTGAATGTGGTGGCCTATCTGTGGGCCAGAGCCATTCTGGCTTCGGATATATAGAGAAGTCGGCCGGCCTTTGCGGTGAAACTCTTTTCTGGATTCGGAAAGAAGTCAGGCACAGCCTGACCTACGGAAACTGACAGGGAAGGTGAGTCGTGTCCTGCTGTATTGTGGCTGCACTTCCCATGGAGCAGATCTGGCCGGCGGTATCGAGCCTGCTGGTGGGTTTCGGGGCGTTTGCCCTGCTGCGCACTTTGTTTGTGACTCTGGCCAGCGATGATCTGGACCAGGATGATTCCTGGCGGTACGACATCAACCGCATCAATCAGCTGCGGAAAATCAGCCCGCTGTACCGCACATTTCAGCCGCTGGTTGATCTGCTGGCGCGGATCAATCGCAAGTTTTTCCCGGATTCCGTGCCGGAGATCAGCCGGCAGGTGCAGGCAGCCGGCCTGCCCCGGTACTGGACGGGAGCGGAATATCTGGCGCGATGCGAGCTGATCGCGATTCTGCTGGCTCCGCTGTATGTGTATCTGTGCGTGGAGATGATGGGATCCGCCGGCCTGGTGCTGGCTTCCGTGCTGACGATCATGACGGCGTGGCTGCTCCGTCGGAGGCTGGCCTCCCGGGCTGCCTGGCGACTGCTGGTGATCAAGCGGCGGCTGCCGTTTCTGCTCGACCTGCTGACCCTGCTGATGGAAGCCGGTTCGACATTCCTGCAGGCCCTGGAAGATGCCGTGGAGGAATTCAGCGATCATCCCGCGGGTGAGGAATTCGGCCGGGTGCTGGCCGAGCTGAGTATGGGCAAAAGCCGGACCGATGCGCTGGAATCGCTGCGGGCCCGCCTGCATGACGACGAGATTACCAGCATCGTGGGGTCCATCATTCAGGGGGAACAGCTGGGCACGCCGCTGGCTCTGCTGTTCCGGACGCAGGCGGATGTCCTGCGGATAAAGCGGACACAACGGGCGGAAACGATTGCCGGCGAAGCCGGTGTGAAAATGCTGCTGCCGACCATTCTGGTGATGGCGGCGACGGTGATTGTGATACTTGGACCATTTCTACTGGGCTTCATCTACTCCGATTTCATGGTCTGAAAGACTGTCCAGAGGATTTTTCTGTCTTCTGGCATTCCACGAGGAACGGCAGGCTGCGGATTTGCTGTCAGCCGTCTATCGGCCGGAAGCGGAAAATGGAACCTCCCCGGCCAGGGCATCCCCCCTGACTGTTCGCGTGTTATAATAAGGAGAATTCCCGCAGCCCCTGCCCGGACCGGGCTTCGCACATTTCGTACGGAACGCCCTCTGCCGGCTGGCGGAGGCAGGAAGAATGCACCTCTCCGGCCAGCATGGGGGTTCTCCGGAGTTCTCTGGAGTCTCCCCGCGGAAGCGGCTGCCTGGCGAAGCCGGGAACAGGCCGGCATGCTGCGGGCGGGCTGGCATCCGGCATTCTGAAACATTGCGGAGTGAGACCTGTCCGGCGGCGGTCGAGGGCGGATGCCTTCGTATACTGCTGCGGAATTCTGAACTCGGGTTATGCCCATGTCTGTTGTCCGAACCATGACACAACCGGCCAGAATCACGATGACCAGCGGCCCGGATCGCGGTCGGGTCTTCGAGGTGGATGAAGAGCTGATTCATATCGGCTGCGAGGAAGATGCGCACGAAATCGTGCTGTCGGCTCCGGATCTCAGCGGCCATCTGGCAACCATCATGAACCGGGGCGGTCGCTATGCGATTTCCACTCCGGTGGAAGATCTGCTGCAGGTGGATGAAAGCACCATTCCCGTCGATCGGTGGGTGTGGCTGCCGGAACAGGCCCGGGTGCGGATCGGCCGGCAGACGGCATTTCAGTTTCAGGCACCGGCCGGTTCTTCAGCCGGTCGCTCAGCCGGGCTGCCGCAGAGTGAGTCCGATTCACTGGGCCGGGCGACTCCCCCTCCCGCCCGCAGAACAGCCCGGAAAGCGGCGAAGGTTCGTCGTCCTCCCGCACCGGCCGCCACGGGCCAGGAAGCCGGAGAAGCGGCAGATGCCGGTGGCCGCGGTGCAAAAACCGCCGGGCAGCCCGGTGGCCGGCGGCTGGCCCGCTTTATTACCGATCACGGGGAAACACTGGTGCGGCTGGGCGAAGATGGCCAGCTGCCGGAGCTGAAGCTCTCCGAAACAACGGCCCGCAAAGCCGACGACGGAGCAAAGCAGACGGGTGGGCCGGTGCTGCTGTACGCCGTGCTGGGGCTGAGTTTTGTGATGTCGATCGCGATGGTGGTGATCGACGCATCCCCCGTCAGCGATGCCCGTAAACAGCAGGAACTGGCCCGTCAGCTGATTACACGCTACTACGGAACCGACGAAGCGGACCTGAAACCGTACCAGCGTCTGCTGCGGGAAGCGCAGCTGGCCCGTTCCCGCAACGATCCCAAGGCGGAGCGGGAAGCCTATCGGGAGGTGCTGGAACTGCTGAATTCCGAAGACACGGCCCGTTCGTTCACAGGGCTGACAGGAGCCCGCAGCACCGATGACGACCGCGACCTGGGAGATCGATATTACAACCGGAATCAGGGACTGAACGACCGGGAATTACGCAGGCTGATCTCTGCCCTGCTGAACCGCTGAGGATTCGGTCTGAAACGGCGGGCATGATTTCCGCGGGCCGGCAGTTGAAGTCGACAGACGTTGCTGCCGGCGGAGGATGACCCGTGAGACCGGTCCGACAATGACCTGGCCGAAACGCTCTCGCGGCAGGGCTGCCGGTCGGAATGCCATACAGGAGAAGTTCTGTGGAACTGGAGGACCGCTACGAGTTCCTCGAAACGATCGGATCGGGCAGCTTTGCCACGGTCTATCGCGCACGGGATCTGGAACTGGGCCGCGAGGTGGCGATCAAGCAGGTGCACGAGCAGTACCTGAACGATCCGGAATCGCTGGAACGGTACTGGCAGGAAGCCCAGCTGCTGGCTTCGCTGCAGCACCCGAATATCGTGACGATTTACGATAT